>CACXCQ010000222.1 GCA_902766185.1 uncultured Eubacteriales bacterium | reverse complement strand
CGCCCTCCCAGACGAAGTTATAGATCGTGTCGCACTTGTCCAGATACCGCATGGCGTGTCTCGTCGCCGCGCAGATCAGTCCGGGCGCGGAGCCCGTTCCGAATATGGCAAGCCTGTCGATGGCTTCGAACTTCGGCCCGTAGATCTCGTACATGGCCTTGATGCTCCGCCACCAGCCAAGGGTCCCCGGATCCTGGAATACCGGCTCGTTCTCCGGATCGAACAACTCGCTCTGTTCCCACATCTTATTCAAAGAGATGGTCCCGGCATAGTCCTGATAGTTCGCCTTTACCTTCAGCGCTGCCTCCAGCACGTTCTCCGTGCATTCCAAAGGCAGGCCGTTCAGGATCAGATCCACCCCTTCAGCCGCAGCCACGATGCTGTCCAGGTCGTGGGCGTCCACCACGACTCCCCTGCCTTTGCTCATCCTGCTGACGATGCTCTCCACCGCCTGGGGATCGCAGTCAGCGCAGATGACCTCGCTGACGAAGGGTTCCGTATCCAATCTCCTCGCTGCCGTACTTCCCTGGGCACCAACGCCCAGTACCAAAACTTTTTTCACGGTTTCACCTCCATTTCTCCGTTACTGCTGCAAAAACTGGTCCAGCGCCGTCCGATACTGGACCACATCGGCGCCGATGACGGGATCGCCGATCAGATTTCCCTGGCTGTCCACGAAGTATGTCATCGGAATGAACTGCACGCCGAACTGATCACTGAAGCCATCCCATGTCCTCAGATTGAGGTAGGTCACACCCGTGTCCTTCAGGATGCTCCTGGCTTCGGCCAGCTCCGCGTCGTCTCCCTCCGGCACATCCACCACCAGTCCTACGATGGCGGCGCCTTTATCCGCGTATTCTTTGCTGATCATCTGCAGTTCCGGCATCTCCTCGATGCAGGGTCCGCAGTAGGTGCCCCAGATGTTGATCATGGTGATCTTGTTCTGGGCGAACAGATCCGCAGAATCCACCGTGTTCCCGTCCAGATCCGTGGTCGTGAAGCTGATGTCGCTTCCCGCCGCCTGTGACGTTTCGGAAGTCTGTGGATCCCCGGCAGCCGCTTCGTCGCTGCTTCCGCAGCCCGCCAGGGCGAATATCATGCATACCGCCAGAAGCGATATGGCTAAAATCGTCTTCCTTTTCATTTCCTCGTTCCTTCTCTATGAAACCGTTTCCTCCAAAAGCTGGTCGTCCTGCTTTTGGGACTGACTCTCCCCTGGTCCGATCCTCATGGACAGGGCGTGCATCGGACAGGCCTTGACGCAGGCCCTGCACCGGATGCATTCGTTGCTGTTTGGCGTTGCGTGGGGATCCACATTCATCTTGCAGGTCCTGGCGCAGATGCCGCAGCCCACACACTTTTCCTCGTCCACCCGCATGCGGATCAGGCTCACCTTCTGGAACAGCCCGTAGAAGGCGCCCAGCGGACAGATGTACTTGCAGAACGGCCGGTAGATGAAGACCGACGCCGCCACGCAGAGGACCAGCAGCAGGAATTTCCACCGGAACAGCCATCCCAGGACGCCCCGCATCATGCTGTCGAGCAGCACAAGCGGGATCCCGCCTTCCAGCGTCCCCACCGGACAGATGTACTTGCAGAAGAATGGTTCCCCAACTCCGTACTGGCTCCGGTAGAAGAACGGCAGGAGAAACACCGTGACCAGCAGGATCAGGTATTTCAGATACCGCAGGATCCTGTCCGGCTTCTCCGGCACCGTCAGTTTGGGCGTCGGGATCTTGTACAGCAGCTCCTGGATCAGCCCGAACAGGCAGAGCCATCCGCAGATGAACCGCCCGACGAAGAGCCCGATGATGGCCAGATACCCGATCACATAGGCTCCGATCCCTCTGGTCCTGCTGTCAAAGATGGCCTGCATGGACCCGATGGGGCAGGACCCCAGCGCCCCCGGGCAGGAATAGCAGTTCATGCCCGGAACACACATCTGTTTCAGCGGCCCTTGATAGATCACGGGGCTGCCCGGCAGGAATCCGTTTATATACGCGTTCGTCAGGATCCCCCAGCCGGCCTGAACTGCCTTTCTCAGTCCGGCAGAGCGCTTCGCCTCCGCCTTCTGTTTGTCTTTATCCAAGGCCGATGCACTCCATACAGATGTTGATCGCCTTGGCAAGCACCACTGCCACCTCACCGCGATAGATGCCGAACGCGCACAGCGCCATCGCCAGCGGAATCAGTGCGATCGTGACCTTCAAAGGGACTTCCCTTTTCATCGTTCGCAATACTCCTCCCGGTTTTTCAACGTGTAATAATTATTCATTGTTCCCGACCTATTTCCCGGACTTGATCACGGCCTCCGCGAAATCTTCGAAATGGTACTCCTCCCGGGTGCCATCAGGATCTGCGAGGTTGAAAAAGCAGGACGGGATCTCCCTGTCCTTCAGGTTGCTCGCAATGCAGGGCGAGCAACCCCGGTCGTGGTTCGTGGGATGCAGCGGACACTTCAGATCCGTGCACGTGCAAAACTTGCTCAGGTTATAGCTCATTGTGTTTCCCTCCTGTTTTCCTGTACACACCACCAGCTCACCGTGGCGATGATGATCACTGCACCGCAAAGGGCGTATAGCCCCGGGACCTCGCCCACAAATATCGCCACCCATACCGGGTTCAGCAGAGGCTCCAGCATTCCGATCAGGGAGCATGCCAGCGGAGAACAGTCCCTGGACGCGATGGCGTAGAGCACGTAGGGGATGCCGAGCTGGAACACGCCCAGGATCACCACGTAGAGGATCTCCAGCCCGGTCGTTCCAGTAGTCCCCAAAAGGCCGACGGGCACACCGATCACCACGGTCATGCAGTGGGCGATCAGGATGCCGCTCATCCTCGTGCTGTCATCATCGCCGCCCTGCCCCACCATGACGAACATCAGCGCCAGAAATATCCCGGCAAGGATCCCGAAGATATTTCCCAGCACGTTCCCCGGTGACAGCTGATCGAAGAAGAACAGCACCATGCCGATCATGGTGATCGCCACCACGGCGATCTCCCGGCGGGCCAGCCTTTGCTTGAACAGCAGCGCCGACAGTATCAGGATGAAGACCGGCGCGGTGTACTGCAGCACGATGGCGTTGGCCGCTGTGGTCAGCTTGTTGGCGATCGTGAACAGGGTCGCGGAGAACGAGAGGCCTATGCCGGCGCCGCAGGAATATCGATTCCACTTGAACCGTATCCCGGCGTGCTTCATGTATCCCGCCATCACGCCGCCGGAGATCAGGCTGCGGATACCGGCGATCAGGAACGGGCTCCAGGATACCAGTTTGATGAATAATCCGCCTATGCTCCACATGATCGCTGTGATCACCATAAGAAGCATGGCGCGCTGTTTTCTCTGCTTTTGTGATGACCTCGCCGATGTTGTCATCGTCCCTGCTTTCAGTCCTTCGTCTGTTATTCCTTTTCTTGTTTAACTGGTTCAAGTATATCTTTACCGCATCTGTGTTGTCAAACTGAACCGGACAAAAAAGGACTGCCGAAGCAGTCCTTTTGCGCATAGATTTCCGGGTCCTGTTCCTACAGTTCCACCGGTGTGATCGTGGGATGCTCCCACCACTCATCGTATTCCTTCGCCGGGGGCTGGTTCTCGAAGTTGGGGTCATCCCAGACGATCCTTCTTTCGATGGTGATCTCCAGCTCCGCCGCGTATTCCAGATACTTGTCGTTGGCTTCCTCGGTAAGCTCTGCGGAGGAGATGAATCCGGTCTGATCCAGCTGGTCATTGACGAACAGCTTGGTGAACAGGAATCCGCCCTGTCCGGTCAGGTACTGCTCACCAGTGACGCCGAACTTCTCGAAGGATTCAACGAATCCCGGCGCGGACAGATGAGACTCGACGCGGACCGGTTTGCCGTCCTTCCTGCCGATGGCTTCCACGACGAAAGCGCCGGTGTCGGAGACGAGGCCTTCCTTGATGATCTCTTCGATCTCAGCGGCGAATCTGGGCGGCTGGGGCAGTGCCTTGAGGATCACTTCATGAGGATCCACCATCTGGCCGTTCACTTCCACCGGATCGTGCTTCAGCAGACCTGCTCTGGACAGGGGCTCTGCGAACTCGATGCCTACGCCGCCGTACTTGAAGAACGCGTTCTTGCACCCCTTGAACAGCTCGTCCGCCTTCATGCCGACGTAGAAGGGCTCGTCATGAGCGTGCTCCACGAATCTCACCGGGTATCCCACATAGTCGTAGGTTCTCTCGATGGGCAGGCTGAAGGGCTTGGTGTTGACCATCTTACCGTCGATCCATGCAACCGGCAGGTCGTCCATGTCCGCCAGCGCGGTCACCGGGGACCACCAGTAGGGCTGGAAACGCTTGGCCTCCACGCCTTCGTATACGTTCATGAAGATGGTGTCGCACTCGTCGATGTCCTTCATGGTGTCTCTGGCGACGACACACATGGTTCCCGGAGCGCTGCCGGTGCCCATGATGGCCAGCTTGCCGATCTCCTTGAATTTTTCATTGTATTCCGTCAGCAGCCGGTACATGCACTTTTCCCAAGTGTCTTCGAATCCTTCCGGGGCCGCGAAATCCTGATAGTTGCACTTCGCTTCCAGCGCCGCGTCGATCACGTTCTTGCCGAAAGCCAGCGGCAGCGCGTTGACCACCAGATCGCAGCCTTCGATCAGCTTCACGATCTGATCCTTGTCGGAAGCGTCGCAGAAGTGTCCTTCCACCTTGTTCAGCGCCTCGGCAAGATGCTTGGCCGCCGCTTCGTCATAGTCTGCGCAGATAATCTTGTCCACGTTGGGCTCCAGATCCAGTCTCTTCACAACTGTGGTTCCCTGTGCGCCTGTTCCCAGTACCAGTACTTTCTTTCCCATGATCTTAAACTCCTTTATCGTTATTGTTATCGGTTATTGTTTTCCTCTGGTTAAATTATCTGATACTGCAGTCAGCTTTGCCATAGCCGTTTTTTATCACTTGCGCCCGATTTTAACGAAAATTTGACTATACTTCCCGGATATATTATGATGTCATCAGATTAAGCGGAGGTTTCAGCCATGGATATACTGATCAAGGAAATCGAATACATCGAAGGGATACCGGTGGAGGCCAGCCTTTGCAGGGTGGACCGCTCTCTTCCCCACAGCCACCCCCACGACCTGGAGATCGTCTACTGCCTGAAGGGCACCGTCCATCTGGTGGCATCGGACCAGCAGGCAACGCTTCTGCCGGGGCAGCTCCACTCCATCGACTACCGGGACATCCACTATCTCTACGCCGACGCGGAAAATGAAGAGAATCTGGTGCTGATCTTTCATCTCGACCTGCGCCACATCCCCTATGAGTGGGAGCAGATCCGCTACGTGTTCTTCGCCTGCGAGTCCAACCACTGCTACGCCTACCAGCAAGACGCCATGAACGCGGTGAAGGACATGATCCTCTCCTTCTCCTACGGGTACCTGACAAAAGACTACGAACCGGAGCGCTACGCCGGCCCTGTGGAATTCTTCTCGTTCTATCTGCTCCAGTACTTCAACTGGTTCAATTACAACAACCAGGACGAGTACATGAACGAGGAGCTCTACGAGCGCTTTCACCGGGTGCTGGCCTACTGCATCGACCACTACGATGAGAAGATCTCCATCTCCCAGCTGGCTGCCAAGGAGCACATCAGCAAGAACTATTTCTCCCAGTTCATCAGCCACACTGTCTTCAAAAGCTTCAGCACCATGATCAAGTACATCCGCTGCTACGAGGCCGAATACCTGCTGCTGACCACGGACAAGCCCAACGCGGAGATCGCCTACGAGTGCGGGTTCTCCGATCCGAAATACTTCTACTCCGCCTTCCGCCAGCTCTGGGGCCTCACCCCTTCCGAACACCGCAGCAGCTATCGAAAATACTACGAAGAATGCCTGCGCCACTACGCGGACAGTCCCCATGCAAAACCTGGAGAGATCCGGATCGAAAACGGAAGTGTCCGATACATCGGAGATATGATCCCAGGACAGGAGCGTGCCAGCGATGAAGACGCAGCCAGGATGCTGAAGGAATACATGGCCGTCTGGCACCTGGAGAAGACCTTCGGTCCGCCGGAGGACCGGTCGGGATCCGCCGAAGAGCACCCGCCCGCCATCGACTTCGCTGTGCGGATGCAGTAGTCGCCCTGGTCTGCGGGCGGGTCTGTGGGCGGAAACAGAAAAGGAGCTGTTGCGTTACGCAACAGCTCCTCTTTTGTTTTTCGCTTCAGCTGCCCGGGCGTTTCACGCGCCGGGAGCAGCAATCTCGGAAACTATTTGTTCCGGATGCAGGCCTGTGCCGCTGCCAGTCTTGCGATCGGCACACGGAACGGTGAGCAGGAAACGTACTGCAGACCGGTTCTGTGGCAGAAGTCGATGGACTTGGGATCGCCGCCGTGCTCGCCGCAGATGCCCAGCTTGATGCCAGGTCTGGTGGCCTTGCCCAGCTCGACTGCCATCTTCACCAGCTTGCCGATGCCGCCCTGATCCAGGCTCTGGAATGGATCGTCTTCGAAGACGCCCTTCTCTCTGTACTCCTTGATGATCTTGCCGGT
>CACXCQ010000221.1 GCA_902766185.1 uncultured Eubacteriales bacterium | reverse complement strand
GTGAGCTTGGTCTTGTTCACCTTCACGCTCCTGGCGTTGGTGTAGTTCTTCGTTCCGTTTCCGGTGTAGGCGTGCAAAAGCGGGCTGGTCCTGACGTAGGTCTTCTTGCCGTCCTTCATCACGTAGGCTTTGACACAGGCCTTGTAGGCTGTTCCTTTCTTAAGCCCTGACTTCGTCCACTTGAGAGTCTTGTTGCCCTTGATGGTCTTCACCTTCTTGCAGGTGGAGGTTTTGCCATTGTTATTGCACCGGGCGAAGAAAACATCGTAGCCCTCCGCGCCCTTGATCTTGTTCCAGCTGATGCTCATGCCTGTCTTGCCTTTCGCCGTCATTTTAGCGAGCGGAGTGCCGCTGACCTCCGGAGCAGGATCCGGTGTGGGCGTCGGGTCAGGCGTTGGATCCGGTGTCGGGGTCGGATCCGGTGTGGGCGTCGGGTCCGGTGTCGGTGTCGGGTCAGGCGTCGGGGTCGGGTCCGGTGTTGGTGTCGGGTCAGGATCCGGTGTTGGATCAGGATCCGGCGCCGGCGCGTCGGTCACCGTGTACTTGCCGTCCACCAGGTCCGCGTTGTAGTTCTTGTTGTTGTTCCATGCCACCTTGATGTCGTAGGGCCCGGCCGTATCCGTCCTGGCGTCTGTGCTGAGCTCGACTCCCAGATCATCACCTTTGGCGTAGTCACCCTCCACCTCGTACGTCAGCTTCTTGAGGGCCTCGCCTGTTTTGCTGCTCTTGTCGTCGGCCGTAATGGTGATGTCCGCCTTTTCCACAGTATAGTTCAGAGTAATGGAATCTGTGGATCCATCCTCCCAGCGGCAGCTCCTGAGGAGCATTGCGCGGGCTGAATATGAGCCTGCATCCTTCGCCGTTCCTCCCTCGACCGCATAGCCGAATCCGGAGTCCACAGCGATCTGGACCTCGCCAGTGTATTTCAGGTCTCTGGCTTCCGGCTTCTCGACATAGGCTTCGTGGATACGGTAGGGGATCACCTTCTCCCCTGTGCTCCCGTCCATCCATGCGTATCCCGGAGCCGGGACCGCCCTGGCTTTGTACACTCCGGCTTCCGTTGCCTTCTCATCGGTGAGCTGGCAGCCTTCCTCCCCCACGACTCCGGTCTGCGGCTCGCCGTTATAAGTAAGGTTTTTCACTGGGACGGGATCGGATATGCCGATTATCCGATGGACCTTGAAGATGATGGGCGCGCTTAAATTCGCATCGCCTTCCTTGTAAGATGCGACGACCTCGTAGGTGCCGGCTTCCGTTACGGAGAGCTGGGGTCCGCCGGTTCCGTCTGTGATGGCGGCCTTGCCGGCGATGGATTTGCCTCCCTCGCTGAAGTTGAAGTCAAACGCACCCGCGCCGTCCCATGGCTGTCCGTAATTATCCAGCACGGTCACCAGCGGAAGCAGCTCGTATCCTACTTCTGAGCATACCGGGGAAAGCTCTCCTTCGGGCGTTTCCTGAACGGAGATGCTCTGCGGGGCTCTTCTGTCGGTGACGGTGATCGTAACCGTGTCGTCGCTGATGAGCGCGAGCTTGGTCTCATCGATCATTACCGCCCCTCTTACCTGATATGTGCCGGGCGTTTGCGCACGGAAAACACCTCTCGCGTCGATATGAGCGGCGGAAGGATTCCCCTCGAGGAAGAAAGTGCCCGGCACCACTTCAGAATCATCACCACTCTTCATCATCGTAACGATGTGCTTATTCAGGTCCAGATCTTCATCTGCAGGGACGCTCAGCTCTTCATCCGGGAGCAGCTCAAGTTTGGCATCCTCCGGACCTGCAGGCGGAATGACCGTGATCTCGATGGGTTTGGACGGTGTATTGTCATGTCCTACCCTTTGAATCGGCTCGACGCCGTTCTCATATTCTATATCCCCGCTTATCTTCCACCGGATGTAGCCTATGCCCTCATCCTCTGTCAGGAGTATCTGCGTGCCGGTCTTCTGAGCACCCGAAACATCCCTTGTGTCCTTTATCTTCAGCGGGCTCTGTGACGGATCGATCTCCACACCGTTCTCATTGCAGACCACCCAGTCACCGCCATAGACACTTCCATCGAACCCGTAGTACGGATTATCATTGTCGTTGTATGCCTGCAATGCTACCGCGCCAAGGTTCCACGCTCTGTCCTTGTTCAGTCTGATCTTCAGCAGTTCTTTTCCTGTATCGTGCTGCCAGCTTGTGGTGACGGTCGTCAGCGGATAGCTCGGAGTGAAGTCGTCTTCGAGCTGGCCTTCTACCCTTTCCGTTTCCAGCTTCATCGAGCCGTCTCCGCTTGTCAGCATCCGGTTGCTTTTCACGATCTTGTCTATATTATCGCCCTGCCTGCCTTTGATCGAAGCGGTATAATGTCCGCCGCCGTGATCGGGAT
>CACXCQ010000220.1 GCA_902766185.1 uncultured Eubacteriales bacterium | reverse complement strand
CTGAAGAAGAAGTTCGACCGGTTCCTTTACGACCACAACGCTTCCATCCAGATCCGCGAAGGATACGGCACCACGGAGTGCGTCACCGCCTCCTGCCTGACCCCGCCGAACCAGTTCCGGGAAGGCAGCATCGGCATCCCCTTCCCCGACACCTACTACAAGGTAGTGGAACCCGGTACTGACCGGGAGCTGCCCTACGGCGAGGAAGGCGAGATCCTCATTTCCGGCCCCACGGTGATGAAGGAGTACATGGATATGCCCGAGGAGACCGCAGAGACCCTGCGCACCCATGAGGACGGCCTCACCTGGGTGTATACGGGGGATCTGGGCACCATGGACGATGCCGGCTTCATCTACTTCAAAGGCAGGATCAAGCGGATGATCATCACCTCGGGATACAACGTATATCCCGCCCAGATCGAGAACATCTTCGACGCCCACGACAAGGTCCACATGAGCTGTGTCATCGGCGTTCCCGACAGCTACAAAATGCAGAAGGTCAAAGCCTTCATCATGCTGAAGGAAGGCGTCCCCGCAAACGAGGAGACCAAAAAAGAACTGATGGCGTATGCCCGCAAGCACATTGCGAGATACGCCATACCCTACGATATCGAATTCCGGCCCGAACTTCCCACCACCCTGGTGGGCAAGGTGGCCTACCGTCAGCTGGAGGAAGAAGAACTCGCCCGCAGCTGAGTGAATTGCCAGGCATCCCGGCACATATCCTCTATATCTTTTTCAGCTTTCCAGCCCAGGATCTCCTGGGCTTTTTCTGCGTTTGCGTAACAGACTGCCAGATCCCCGGGGCGCCTCTCCGCGATCTCATAGGGCACCTCCACCCCATTCACCCGCTGGAAAGTATGCACCAGATCCAGCACGCTGTATCCCTTGCCAGTGCCCAGATTGAATGCCTCACAGCTGCCGGATGCACCGTTCAGATGCTCCATGGCCGCAACGTGACCTCTGGCCAGATCCATGACGTGGATGTAGTCCCGCACTCCGGTGCCGTCGTGGGTGGGATAGTCGTCCCCGAAGACGTGCAGCACCGGCCGGATCCCCTGCGCCACCTGCGTGATGTACGGCATCAGATTGTTGGGAACACCGCTTGGCTGCTCCCCGATGATCCCGGACTCGTGGGCCCCCACGGGATTGAAATACCGCAGCAGGACCACCGACAGCTTCGGGTCCGCTGCCGCCGCGTCCCGCAGGATCTGCTCGATCATGTACTTCGTCCAGCCGTAAGGATTCGTGCATCCTCCCGTAGCCTGCTCCTCCGTGAAGGGAACATCCTCCGAGACTCCGTACACCGTTGCCGAGGAGGAAAACACGAACCGGCCGCAGCCGAACTCAGCCATGACCTCCAGCAGACTCAGGGTCGTATCCAGATTGTTCCGGTAGTAGCGCAAAGGCTGGGCGACCGACTCCCCCACCGCCTTGCAGCCGGCGAAGTGGATCACCCCGAAGATCTCCTGCTCGCGGAATACCCGGCGAAGGGCTTCCCTGTCCGCCACATCGCAGACGTAAAGCTTCGGTTTCGTCCCCGTGATCTGTCCGATCCGCTCAGCCACGGATTCCTCGCTGTTGGACAAGTCGTCGGCGATCACCGTCTCATAACCCGCCTCCATCAGCGCAACTGCTGTATGCGAGCCGATAAACCCCAGCCCTCCGGCGAGAAGAATTGTCTTTTTTCCTTCCATTTCGCGTTCCTTTTCTCCGCTTTCCCGGCGCATTCCCGGCAGATCCCTTTCGTCACCGCTCCTGCAGCAGATCGTCTTCGATCAACGCTTTGATCATCTGGTCGCCGCCCATGACCCACAGGATGTCGCCCCTGCGGATGACGGTCTCGATGTCCGGCTTGATGATGGGAAGATCTCCCCGCTCGATACCGATGATGGTGGCGCCGTATTTCGGCCGGATGCCGCAGTTCTTGATGGACTTACGCACGTAGGGCGAATCCCCCTCGATCTTCAGGGGAAGACACGCCAACTGCCTTTCCTTCGGGACACCGTAGAAGCTCTGGCCGAAAATGTATTCCTTCAGGCGCAAATCTTTGCGCTCGGTGTATTCGATGCACTTGTCCTCCTCCAGGAGCATGGTGCAGGCATCGATCTCATCCTTTGTGCCCATCATGTGCAGCAGGTCCCCCTGCAAAACCTGGTCATCCCGCTTCGG
>CACXCQ010000219.1 GCA_902766185.1 uncultured Eubacteriales bacterium | reverse complement strand
CGAAGGACGCTTCCGCTGTAGATCTCGACCCTGGCCTTTACTGGATTTCCATAAGAATCCTTCACATGACCGATGATCTCGCCGGTGCCGTAGGTGCACTTGTCGACCATCCTGAAGTTTTCGAAGTGGGCTCCGAAATTCACCGGGCTGTTCTCGCTGTTGAAGATCTCCCATTCTATCGAAGCGTGGTACACATTCTTCATGAATTTCCCCAGGGCTGTCTCCTCCGAAACCCCCGCGTCCCAGTAAACATATATCCTGCCGTCTCCGCAGTACAGTCCCTCCGCGACGTGCGGTACGAACTCGACCTCAGCTGCCGGACCGACTGTGGTTTCGACGCCGGCCAGATCCATGAGCCGGAAGGCATTCAGCACGACCCTGACTCCGACGCCGCACTTGGCGGAACCTTTGAGTTTGATGTCATCAAAACTCTGGTTGAAATCGTTGATGTTCCGAAATGCGTTGTTCTTCACCTGCACGCCGTGGGTGAGCTCCATGGTGTAGCCCAGGGACAGCTCGCCCTTGACCGAGTAGGTCGCGATCAGGATGATATCGATGGAAAGGCCGGTGGATCCCAGCGCGATGGGGAGCCGGCCAAGCTCCATACTGCTGCTCACTTCCTCCTTTTCGCCGCTGGCGTGGGTCACGTATTCCTTGTAGGAGGCCGCCGTCATCTCCACCTTCCCGGTGAACTCGATGCGGTCCGTCTCGGACAGCGTGATCTCCTTGAAGTCCACCCCGGTGAAGCCCACGTCCGCATTGACCTTGCAGGTCACGCTGGGAACGGAGAACTCGATATCTCCTTCCAGGGTTCCCTTGTTGGACAGCGGCTTGTCAAAGGACAGCTTCAGCTTGCCATGGGGGTTGTAGGTTCCTCCGACATTGATCCCCTTGTTCGCGTTCCCGGAGGAACCCTTGGCGCCGCTGTCCTCGTACTCCGCCGTCACGCCGGAAGCGGCATCGAACTGACCGATGACCGGTGTGCCTTCACCCGCGAAAGTGATGTTATCCACCACGTCCGCCAGCTCCGGCTTCGTGCCCGTCAGCGTCACGTACTCTCCGCTCGTCCGGGGCGTGCCCGACACCTGCATGGCCACATCCGAGATCTGATCGTCGTGGGCGGGAAGAACGATGATGTCTCCGTCCCTCAGATCCCCTGTGACCTCATTGCTTCTGATCTTCACGGAATACCCTCTGGATGTCTCCCGCAGAGTGAAGTCCTCCGTGCCGATCTGTTCCTCCTGGATGACGTCATCACGGTATGTGATGTCTTCCACCGGCTTGATTCCGCTCAGGTCCGCGGAAGCCATGATCTCATCGAGCTTATCCAGCATCTTCTTCGCGGCGTCGCCCGAGAGCGCGTCGTCGGGATTGAAGTATCCGCTCTGCAGTTTGATCAGACCCTGGTTCACGCCCGTGGCGTCCTGAATGGGGTACCGCAGGTTTTCCTGGTCCCAGCAGTCGAGGTTCTGGTTCTGATCCTCCACATATCCCAGTGCCTTTACCACCGTATAGGTGGCGTACTCCCTCGAAACGGGCTTCTCCGATTCAAACAGCGGAACGTCCTGCTCCGGGTCTTCGTATCCTTCGTTATCGCTTGCCGGAAGGATCCCGTAGGCCTGCGCCAGCTCCGCCTCTAACCCGTAGGGGTCATCCGTCGTATCTCCGAAATAGTAGCGTTCCGGACCCACATTTCCGGAGGTGTTGAATCCCAGCCTTGACGAAAGCTCCGCCACCCATTCTCCCCGGGTATAGCTCTTGGATCTGCCGTTCGCGGGCTTCTTCACCCGCGCGGTGGTCTTCAGCTTGAAGGTCCTGGTCTTCTTTCCCTTTTTCGCCTTGACCGATACGGTGATCTTCGCCTTCCCCGCCTTGACGCCGTAGATCGTCACCTTGGACTTGGACGCCTTCACCCGGGCCACCTTCTTGTTTGAGCTCTTCACCCTCACCTTGGTGATCTTGTACCCGTTCTTCTTGATCTTGACGACCTTTTTTCCGCTCAGCGGTACCGTAACTTTCTTCGCGATGGTCGGCTTCTTCGCCGCCGCATCGACCTGCATCGCCCCTGCCGGCGTCATCGCCAGCAAAACCAGTACAGCCAGCAGTACGACGCCCGTGTTTTTCAGCGTTTTGCGTATCTTTCCTTCGGTCAACATGATTGCATTCCCCTTTCTTCAAGTCACTTCTCTTCTGTCTATACACACGCCGGAGAAAAATGTTTCAGGTTTTTTTCGGTTTGATTTAGTCCATATTGTGGTGGGTTCAGTCCAAACAATGGTGTAAATTCCATTCGGTGCAGCTGATGGAAAGGCGAGCGCGATCGGATGACGGACCTCAGTTCGCTCCCGTAAGAGCGAACGGAAGTCGCTTGTCTCATGGGACAGATCCGTGAAGGACATGTCGAGATTGCAGCCGTTCTGGGGCATTGAAATCACGACTTTTCTTCCGAATCTGACAAAAAACAGCCGCTGAGTGCAGGTCAGGTCGAGATAACGAGCAGTCGCATTGGACAGAATCTCGACTGCGCTGAGCTGACCAGCCTTCGCGGACGAAAAAGTCGAGATCTCACGCATGCAAAAGCGCTGGTATCTCGACTTTTCCTTCTGAATTTCGTGTAACTGATCTGATCTGGGAATAGATGAGCCAATCGCGCTAAGGCGCTCCTGGTGTCCGCCATCCAGACTTGACCTCCTACCCAAGAAATGCGGAAGGAAAAGTCAATGTTCCAATGTCTCAGAGCCGACTGAACCATGACTTTACCCTCGCGCAAAGGCAGGACAGCACCATGCAGTCAATGTTTTCCTTCCTACAGACGGTCGAAACATTGACTCCTCTCCCGGATCCACACGCTCAAACTGAAAAAGTCAATGTTACAGCACGTCATAACAGCCAAATCATTGACATGTCCTTCACCGATCGTTCCGGGCAGTTATGCAGTTGTAAATCTCTCTTTGAGAATTATGATTCCGCAAGATCTGCCCCAGCTGCAGGTCATCGTGGCAACGGCTCTTCGATATCGTCACTCTGCCTCGTCGCGGAACCTTACGGTATCGCCACGGGATTCGCGGTCCGGAGGATGCAGTCGCCCAGGCCGCCAGAGCCGTTGTTCATGAGGATGATCAGATGCTTGTCATCCATGAAGCAGCTCTCGATCTCGCCGATGGGCACGTTGTAGCTGCCCAGATAGGCGCCGTCCTTGATGCGGTAAAGGTCGATGTAGCTGCTGTTGCCGGAGACCCAGGTGCAGACCATGACTACGCCGTTGTATCCGCCGATGTCCTGGGCATGGTTGTAACGGGCCCTCTTCCAGATGAACTTCTCCACGTTGAAATCCGAATCGCAGACGTAGATCTCGTTGCCCTTGGAAAGATAGAATTTGTTGTTGGTCTCGTCGTAGGCGATGCCGGAGGTCACCCGGGGCAGGGTGAAATCCTTCTCCAGGCTGCCGCTGTCCGGATCGTACGCCGAACATGACGCCGACCGGATCTGCCGGTGGGTCTTGACGGTGTAGATCAGTTTGGAGACGGGGCTGTACGTGCTGCCGTTGGCGTGGCCCATGCCTCCGATGGACACCTCGCCCAGCCTTTCCCCTTTGTTGCTGTAGGTCACCAGCGCGCCGGTGCTGCCCCCGTG
>CACXCQ010000218.1 GCA_902766185.1 uncultured Eubacteriales bacterium | reverse complement strand
GTAGTGTTCTATCCGCAGGTGCTGAAGAACGTCAGAGTCAAGAGCAAACCCGATGCCCAGAACGATCCCGATGTCCAGGCCGCCGTGAAGAAGGTTGCGGACGCCCTGGGAGACACCGGACGCATTCTGGTCAGGGAATCCGGCACCGAGCCGGTGATCCGCGTCATGGTCGAGGCGGATACCGAGGAGATCTGCGAGAAGTATGTGGATGAGGTGATCGCGGTCATCAACGAGAAGGGACACGCGGTATAAGCAGTTTTAGACACGGGAAAGGAGGCGGCCATGGGCAGAGGAGATGTGGTCATCACCAGAGAAAACCGGGAGTTCATCCGGCAGGATTGTCTGCGGGACGCGCTGATCTATGAGATCGTGGACCTGGAATGGGGCATGATGACGCAGATGCGCAGCGAAGAGGGAAAAAAGCTGGACGAGTCGGAGTTCGAGTCGTTCTACCAGGTTCGCTACAGCCAGCACAGCGCCATGAATTCCGATACGGTGGGTCTTTACCGGCAGGATCTGACGGTGGCGACCCATACCGGACGCAATCTCATGGCAGAGAAGTACGCCTACATGAAGGATCCCTCCAGACTTCCGGAGGACCCGCAGCTCAGGGAACTGATCGACGAGATCGTTCCGCTGATGATGAAGTCACAGCAGCGGTTCGCCGGCGCTTTCCCCGCCCTTGCGGGAATGGGAAGGGCCTTTGATCAGGAGGAGAACACCGTTCCCATCGAGGTCTACATCACCAGCGAGCTGGTGAACCGGTCGGAGGCGACCCTGCAGATGATCCTGCGGGATATCAAGCTGAACCCGGACTATATACGGGACATTTTCGAGGTGTTCGTCTCTTTCTTCGGGCAGGATTCCCTGGGCAAGGCCGAGGTGTTGGCCGCCGCCCAGCAGATGAAGCCCTGCAGAGGAGCGACGCTGTAGGAAGGGTCCCCGTCCTGACGTGACGGAAAGAACGTGACACATGAAAACCTGACCCCACCGGAAACGGGACGGTCAGGTTTTTTTCTGTTCAGAGGGCAGTGGGATCACTTCCGGAAGATCAGCTTTTTCTGGACCAGATAATTCATGAAGAAGAGCACGATCTCCACGCCCAGCTTCAGCAGAACGGGCGTCACCGGAAGGCGCGCGGAGAGAAAGGTCACAGCCAGCCCGGAGATGGTGCTGGAGATGATCACCAGCAGGATGTACTGCGCGAACTGCAGCGCGGGACTGCCCTGGCTTTGGAAGACCCCCTGACGGTTCAGGATGAAATTCACCACGCAGGAACAGGCCCGTGCCGCGTAGGTGGAGACCATGATGGACAGGCCGCAGTAGTACAGCAGGGCGAACAGACCATAGTCCACGAGGAAGGAGATCCCCGCAGAGGCGCCGTACTTCAGTATGGTGGATTTCAGAAACGCAGTGAGTTTTTCCATGGGTGTATCATACCACATTTTTTTCGTTTATTCTTTCATTATTGTGGTAGAATGTATGTGGTTTCGCGGACCGGTAATGATTCGCGGACGAGAAGGCAGGTGAGATCGATGGGTGAAAACAAACAGAAAAAAAGAAAAATCAAGCTGACCTCCGTGGGGGTCCTGCATTTTGTTCGGCTGGGGTACCGGTCGATCCTGTTCATTCTGTTTGCCATTATCTACATCGATTACCGGCTGGGTCTTCCCAAGGGGTCGGTGCTTCTGTCCGGAGCGGAGATGGTGTCCGACCTCAGCGAGACCGTGGGGGTCCGTACGGTGGTCCTGGGGATCATCTGGATCGTGTTCATGGTGGATATGATCCTCCGGTTTTTCCCCTCCGATCTGGAGAGTCCGGGGAGCCAGAAGCAGTTCTCCAGGAATTACATCAAATCGGGGAAGACGGAGATCGTCGTCCCGGACAACAACGCGACCATGCTGGTGGCCCTCATCTGGGTCTGCCTCAACGCGCCCATCGGAGCACTTTACATGGCGGGGATCCTGGATGTGGGCATCATGATCCTGCTCAGCTGCGCCTATTCGATCTGCGACATGATCTGCATCCTGTTCTTCTGCCCCTTCCAGAGCTGGTTTTTGAAGAACAAATGCTGCGGCTCCTGCCGGATCTACAACTGGGACTACGCCATGATGTTCACCCCCCTGTTCTTTGTCAACTCACTCTACACCTGGAGCCTGCTGGGGATGTCCCTGCTGCTGCTGATAAGATGGGAGGTCACCTTCTACCGCTATCCGGAGCGCTTCTCCGAAGACACCAACGAGTACCTGAAATGCGCCAACTGCACGGAAAAGCTGTGCAGCCACAAGAAGCAGCTCCACAAACTCTGGAAGGATGTGGCGGCCTTCACTTCGGAGCGCAGAAGCAGGCTGCGCGCAGATGATGCCGAAAGCAGAGGAGAGGTCAGATGAGCGCGAAGAAAGCCTTGATCGCCATGAGCGGAGGAGTGGATTCTTCCGTGGCGGCGAAGCTGATGCAGCAGGAAGGGTACAGCTGCGTCGGTTGCACCATGGTCCTGTTCGATCCCGGCAGCGGCAAGCCGGACGATGGCGGACAGGCCGGCGAAGAGCGCGGCGATAAGGATGCCCGCAGCGTTGCGGAAAGTCTGGGCATGCCCTTTTACGCGTTTGATCTTCAGGCGGATTTTCGTCGCTGTGTGATCGATCCCTTCACCTCAGCCTATGCGGAGGGACGCACGCCAAACCCATGTATCGAATGCAACAGGACCCTGAAGTTCGGCGCCCTCATGGAAGAGGGCCGGAAGCTGGGCTGTGATTGTCTTGCCACGGGTCATTACGCCCGCATCGAACAGGATCCGGAATCGGGCAGATATCTGCTGCGTAAAGCTCAGGACGAGACCAAGGACCAGAGCTACGTGCTGTACAATCTGACCCAGGAGCAGCTGGCGCACATTCGCTTCCCGCTGGGGGATCTGGCGAAAAGCCAGGTCAGGCAGCTGGCAGAGGAGAGCGGCTTCGTCAACGCGGACAAGCCGGAAAGCCAGGACATCTGCTTTGTCCCGGACGGAGACTACGCCGCCATGATCCGAAGATACACCGGCAGGGACTTTCCTCCGGGAGAGTTCGTGGATCTGGATGGCAACGTCATGGGCACCCACAAGGGGATCATCCATTACACCATCGGACAGACGAGAAGACTGGGGCAGGCCTTTGGCCGGCCCAGATATGTGGTGCGCATCGACGGGACGCATAACCGGATCGTTCTGGGCGGGCCGGACGATGTCTATTCCACCCGCGCAAAGGCAGGCCGGTTCAACTGGATCAGCGGAGAGGTCCCTCAGGGCGAGGTCCGCTGCCGGGTAAGGACCCGGTACAAGCAGAAGGAACAGTGGGCCACCGTACGCCCTCTGCCCGGGGAGCACGATGCGGAAGCAAAGAAAAACGGCGCCTCCGGGGAGCACGCCGTTGAGATCATCTTCGATGAGCCCCAGAGGGCCATCACCCCCGGACAGGCAGCCGTGCTGTATGACGGGGATATCGTTCTGGGCGGAGGCACCATTCTGGGCGACTGACGCCGCAGGAGCCTGCGCTTGCCGAACAGAGCCGCTTAAGGCCGGAAGGTGTAACCGGCTTCGAAGCCCTGCCGGACGGCTGCGGCTATCCGGCCGCCGCCCCGCACATCACCGGCGGCGCAGACATTATCGAAGGACTCCTGCAGTTCCTGCATGAGCTGGTTCTGGGGACGGATCCCCGCTGCCAGGATGACCGTATCCGCTGGCAGCTCTTTTTTTTCGCCCGAAGGAAGATGCTCCAGAGTGACCGTTCCGTCGCCCACCGCCACTAACCGGTGCTCCGGATAGAGATCGGGAGCATGAGGCGTGATCCGGGAAAGGGCATCGTTTCTGATGGCACCGAAGATCCCCGGTCCGATCTCCGGGAGCATCTCGACGATGGACAGCTCCGCGTCCGGATTCCCGGCGAAAAGCTTCTCCGCCGTCTCCAGCCCCGTGAGCCCGGAGCCGATGATGCAGATCCTCCCGGAAGCAGAAGCGCTTCCCGTGAGGACATCTTCAGCGGTGACCACCCGTTCGTTATCGATCCCCGGAACATCCGGGATGAACGGACGGGCGCCGCACGCAACGACGATCCCTGCAAGGCCGGACCCGCCAGATGCGAGTTCGCGGATCGCTTCCGCCGTCGCCTCCGTTCCGAGGCGGATCTCCACATTCAGCGCCTGAAGCTCAGCGACCATGGATGCGGTGAGGGCAGTGATCTTATCTTTGAGTGGAGGACGGTCAGCGATGTTCAGCGTTCCGCCCAGCCGGTCTTCCTTTTCAAAAAGCACAGGCTTAAATCCCCGCAGCGCGAGCACCCGCGCTGCCTCCATTCCCGCAGGCCCGCCGCCGATGACTGC
>CACXCQ010000217.1 GCA_902766185.1 uncultured Eubacteriales bacterium | reverse complement strand
GACGGCAGTGAAAACACCGGCAGCAAAACGCCTTTTTTCTTGTTGTCTGGTCGTGTCCTGGTTATCATGGTCTTCTCCCGCCTCTCTGTTGCCTCTCTCTGTATCTTCTCTCTGTTTCTGGTTCGTTAACGGTTCCGGTTGAAGTTGATCAGGCATCCCGCCCGGACGATCTCCTTCTCGGTATCGGTCATGGGCGCGATGTAGAGGGAGATCTCCCGGACCGCGGCCGGCGCGCCGCTGATCACGTAGGCCCGGATGTCCTGCATGTCCGTATCCAGCGCCGCTCTGGCCCCAGGCACGTAGATATAATCGCCGATCTCAAACTCCGGCGTTCCTTTCATCTGGAAAGGCATCATGCCCCAGTTCATGACGTTGGAGCGATACCGTTTCGTGGCGTACTCTTCGCAGATGTTGGCCAGTCCGCCAAGCACCCGCTGGCAGCTTGCCGCCTGCTCTCTGGCGGATCCGTCGCCTGGACGGACGCAGTAGATCATGGAGCCGATCTCCACCTCTGCGGGGTCCACATCAGGAGTGATCGACGCGATGGCATCCAGCGCCGCCCGCAGGTCCTCGGGAGCGTTTGCGCGGGCATTCTGCCGCGCCTCCTCCAGCGCCCGGACAGCCTTTGCGCGGGCCACGTAGTCCGGATCCCGGCGGGAAAGGGTGAACTCCGCCAGACCCAGGGGATTGGACCGGTAGGACGAGGTCTCACCGGAGGGGATCAGCTCGTCGGTCGTGGTGACGGGATCCATGATTTTGGAGCAGACCTTCAGGAGGATGTTCTCCGCCAGGGGCTGCTGGGCCGGCCAGTCTTTGATGTTGGGACCGTAGATCAGCTCCGCGTCGGGATCGCCCTTGCCGAAGCCCTGGTAGATCCGCGCCCGGTAAACGGAATCGTCATAGTCGTATGCCGGTGTTTCGTAATTCGCGAACGCCTCCGCCATGTCCGTTGCGGCTGTCAGCACGCCGCCGTTGACCGCCGTCGCCGCGATGGAGCGGGCATCCATGAGGGCCACCGCCGAAAGCTGTCCGCTGCCGGGCTTGCTGCCTTCCCTGCTGGGGAAGTTCCTCGTGGTATGCCGGATGGACAGTCCGTTGTTGGCCGGGGTATCTCCGGCGCCGAAGCAGGGCCCGCAGAAGGCGGTCTTCACCACCGCGCCGGCTGCCATCAGATCCGTGATGGCGCCTTTCTTCACCAGATCCAGGAACACTGCCTGGGACGAGGGATAGACGGAAAGATTGAACACGTCGCTTCCGCAGCTGGCGTTCTTCAGCAGGTGCGCCGCATCTGCCACGTTGCAGTAGTTGCCTCCGGCACAGCCCGCGATGATGCCCTGCTGCACCCGCAGCCGCCCCTTCTCATCGATCTTGTCACGCAAGGTGAAATCGATGTCGGGATTCGAGGTGATCTCCCTGGCGTTCTCCTCCACCGCGTGAAGGATCTCCTCCAGATTCTCGTTCAGTTCCTCGATGGTAAAGGTATTGGACGGGTGGAAAGGCAGGGCGATCATGGGTTTGATCTCCGAAAGATCCACCCGGACGCAGCCGTCGTAGTAGGCCACCTCTGCCGGCGCCAGCTTCCGATAGTCCGCGGCCCGGCCGTGCTGGGTCAGGAATTCTTTCGTGTCCTCGTCCGTCTGCCAGATGGAGCTCAGGCAGGTGGTCTCCGTGGTCATTACGTCCACCGCGTTCCGGAAGTCGGTGGTCATGGACGCGATTCCCGGGCCGGTGAACTCCATGACCTTGTTCTTCACGTAGCCGTTTTCGTAGACGGCGCCGATGATGGCCAGGGCGATATCCTGCGGTCCAACTCCGGGCTGCGGCGCTCCGGTAAGATAGATGTTGATCACCTCGGGATAGGCGATATCCCAGGTGTCCTTCAGCAGCTGCTTCACCAGTTCTCCGCCGCCTTCGCCCACGGCCATGGTGCCCAGGGCGCCGTATCTGGTATGGCTGTCGGAGCCCAGGATCATCTTTCCGCATCCCGCCATGGCTTCCCTCATGTACTGATGGATGACCGCGATGTGCGGGGGAACGAAGATCCCGCCGTATTTCTTCGCCGCCGAAAGCCCGAAGACGTGGTCGTCCTCATTGATGGTGCCTCCCACCGCGCAAAGGGAATTGTGGCAGTTGGTCAGTACATATGGTATGGGGAACTGCTCCATGCCTGACGCTCTGGCCGTCTGGATGATCCCCACGAAGGTGATGTCGTGGGACGCCATGGCATCGAATCCGATCTGCAGCTGGTCCATGCTGCCGGACCGGTTGTGGGCCGACAGGATGGACCAGGCGATCGTCCCCTGCCTGGCCGTCTCTTTTTTGAATCTGCCGATCATCCGCGCGCCGAACTCCGCCGCGTATTTTTCTTCCAGCGCGGAGGCTTCCTTTTCGGGGACCAACTCCGTCCCGTTTACCAGATATACTCCGCCATCATACAGTTCTACCATTTTTTCCTCCCGTTTATTGTCTTCTCGTTTCACGCTTCTCGTTTCCCGCTTCTCGTTTGTCTGTCCGGGCCTCGTGCCGCCGGACGCCGCACTGCGCGGCCGCACTATTCTCCGATATGCTTCTCCAGCCTTTGCATGACCTCATCCATTCCACCGACACATGCCCAGTCCTGCGAGATATTCACCTTCACGAGGTCATAGATCCGCTGCCGATAGTACGCCAGCATCTCCTGCCGGTCCATACCGCGCTCCCGCAGCTCGCGGATATCCCGAGGCGCGTATTCCAGTGTGATGCCGCAGCGCTTGCGGCAGGAATCCGCCAGTATGCCGACGGCGCCCGCTTCACCTTCGGCGCCCGCTTCCCTCTCGGCAGCTACGTCATCTTCGGCAATTGCTTCCGGGAACACCCCCGCTCCCGCCGGGCAGTCTTCCTCCGGCGCGTCCGGAAAATCCATTACATCCACATTCAGTTTGTTGCCCAGCTCCAGCGCCGGGACCAGTTTGATCAGTTTCATCATACAACTTCACGCGGATTCTTCACCACTTTTATGGGCCGAGTGTCTTCGGTCGATCCGCGTCATTCCTCCTGCGATCATATTGTTATCAAGCATTGGCAAATCGTTGCCGGTCAGTTATCCGTTTCTGGAACTGACCCCCGGCAGCCGCCCGGCGCTAGCCGCACCGGCGTTCTTTGGCCCGGTTGATGTGGCGCTCCATGGCCTCGGCGCCGGCCCGCACGTCCTTGTCGGTGAAGGCTTTGAAGATGGCCCGGTGCTCCTCCAGCACGGTGCTCAGGTAGTTTTCCCCGTAGACCGAGTTCTGGCCCTGGTATTTCAGGAAGGTCTGGTAGGAGGTGAGGGTCTTCTGCAGCATCCGGTTGTGGGCCGCCTCGTAGATCACCTGGTGGAAGCCGGCGTTGATCACCAGCATCTTGTCCAG
>CACXCQ010000216.1 GCA_902766185.1 uncultured Eubacteriales bacterium | reverse complement strand
TACATCAGCAGCTTCGAGGATCTGAAGAAGGCGGTGCAGGAGTTGGGATTCCTGCCGTATTTCACGAACTCTGTTTCGGGTTTTTCGATCGAGGAGCATGTGGATCCGCGGGTCTGGTTCGGGCAGGAGCCGGGGACCTGGGAGTGGAAGGGACCGGTGATCAACGATCTGAACTGCGCCTACGGCAAATTCTTCGAGAGGAAGGCGGTCTACATCAGCAAGGAATGGTTCCCGGATTTCGCCAACTACCGGAGGGACGGCTATGACTTTGACGCGAGGTATGAGGACGGGCTCGCTTCGTTTCGGGACAAAACGCTGTACGAGTTGGTGGAGAAGAACGCCCCGGTACTGTCAAAAAGACTGAAGGCCGCCGGCAATTACAGGAAGGGCGGAAACAAGGGGTTCGATACCATCATCGGCCGCCTGCAGGCCCAGAGCTACGTGGTCATCAGCGACTTCGTCTATATGGTCGACAGAAATGGCAACGAATACGGCTGGGGCGTAGCGGAGTATTCCACCCCGGAGCGCTTCATGGGGAGCGATTTTACCGACTGTGTGTATGAGCGGGAGCCGGAGGAATCCTACGAACGGATCCGCCAGCATTTGCATGAGATCCTGCCGGATGCCGATGACCAGGCGATCGTCAAACTCCTGAAGTAGTTTGGCGCTCGCATTTGCGCCAAAGGCAGTAAATTGCTATAATGAATAATCCGCTCAGCGGACGGCAGACGGCAACGCCACAGAAGAACCGACGCGGAGGTCGTAAAGCCTGGCAAATGGACGGGGGGGAAAGAACATGACAGCCGAAAACGATCTGATCCTGGTGGATCTGGACGACAATGAGATCGGACGCGGAGAAAAGCTGGATGTGCATCGGCAGGGGCTTTTGCACAGAGCATTCTCCGTGTTTCTGTTCAATGGAGACAGCCTGCTGATCCAGAGGCGCACGGCGGAAAAGTACCACAGCGCGGGGCTCTGGGCGAACACCTGCTGTTCCCATCCGCGGGCGGGCCAGTCGCTTCAGGAGGCGGTTGCCCAGCGTTTGGAGCACGAATGCGGGATCACCGGCGCACAGGTCCGGGAGGCCGGAAGCTTCGTCTACTGCGCCAGATTCGACAACGGGCTGACGGAATACGAGTTCGATCACGTTTTCGTCGGCGAGTACGCAGGCGAATTCACGCCGAACCCGGAGGAGGCCTCGGAAATACGGTTCATTCCTCTGGAGGAGCTCAAGCAGGATATGCTGGCGCACCCGGAAAAGTACGCCGCCTGGTTTTTCACGGCCCTGGGCATCGCGGAAAGAAGGAACAGGAATTGAAGAAAGAAACGCTGACCAAAGTACTCATATCAGCCGCATGCCTGGTTTTGTGCCTGGCCGCCTTCGTGAGCTGCGGACCGAAGGTCACGGGGGTGAAGTCGCTGGTGGCGGCGAACATCAACGCCCAGTCCAAGGTGGATAACTACCACATGGACGGCGAGGTGGACATGAAGATCACCCTGGATTCCAGCGGGCTGCAGAGCCTCCTCGGGCCGGCGAACCCGAAGCTGCCGGTCGAAATGACGCTGGCGGCTGATTCCGGAACGGAGACGGCCCACGTCATCACGGAGGCGGGCACGAAGCTCTTCGGCAATTCCGTCACCCTGCAGACCGTGGAAATGTACATGGACATGAAGAACAAAGTGGTCTATGCAAAGGCTGGCGAGGACGCGGAGTGGAAGAAGTCCGAAGCCCAGGAAGAGCAGATGGACATCAGAAAGCTTGCGGGCGGTCTGGCCATCGTGGGGAAGTCCGTCATGGAGAACGCGACCTTCGGAGAGACGGAGGAACTCTACTCCCTTACCATGCCGGCGGAGAAAGCCGGCGAGCTGGTGGCGGACCTGCATCTGCTCGACCGGGTGGATCTTGGGATCGCCGATGTGCGGGACATCACCGTGGAGGGCGGCCAGATCAAATATAACGTGGACAAGGAAACGCTGCTGGTGTCCTCCATCGAGCTTGATGCCGTGGATATCCGGGGCACGGGGACCTACGAAGACGTCGCCGTGGACCTGAAATTCCCGGTGAACGGATCGTTCCGTTTCACCAGATATGACGAGCTGGAGGAAACGGAGTACGCGATACCGGCGGAAGTAACGGGAGCTGCGCAGTGAGCAGCCATTCCGGATAGTTGAGAATCTTTTTAAAGGAGGTCGAACCGATGAAATTCATACACGAGCCAAATCGGATCTACGGCGTAGATGAGAACGGGAAGGTGCTGGCCGAGATCACGTTCCCCCGGACCGAACCCGGCGTCTACACCATCGATCACACCATCGTGGACAGCAGTCTGCAGGGCCAGGGTGTTGCGGGCAAGCTGGTGCAGGCAGCAGTGGACGATATCCGCAGCAACGGAGGAGAAGTCCGCGCCACATGCTCATACGCAGTCAAGTGGCTGGAGAAACACGAGTAAAAGCAGTCGCTGTTGAGTTCGAACAGGAGGCAGTAGAGAATGTTGAAGATCGGAGTGATCGGAGCAGGATGGATGGGCCGGCTGATGTCCGATACCCTCATCCAGATGAAGGACGTGGTGGAATGCACGGCCGTGGCATCCAGAGATCTGGAGCGCGCGGAGAGCTTTGCGAAGGATTACGGATACAAGAGGGCCTACGGATCCTACGATGAACTGCTGGCGGATCCCGAGGTGGAGCTCGTCTATATCGTGATCCCTCATTCGCATCACCACCAATGGACGATCAAAGCCCTGAACGCGGGCAAACACGTGCTCTGCGAGAAAGCCTTCGCGGAGAACGAGGAACAGGCCAGGGAGATGATCCAGTTGGCCAGAGAAAAGAAACTCCTGCTGACGGAGGCCATCTGGACCCGGTACATGCCCTCCCGGAAGATGATCAACGACCTCATCGCCGCGGGCACCATCGGCGAGGTCATGACCATCTCCGCAAACCTTGGGTATCACATCGACATGAATGAGCGGATCATCCGGCCGGAGCTTGCCGGCGGCGCGCTTCTGGATCTGACGGTCTATCCCCTCAACTTCGTCTCCATGATCCTGGGGGATGACATCGAATCCATCGATGCCTTCTGCGTCATGACGGAAACCGGCGTGGACGGCCAGGACAATGTTGCCATCCGCTACCGGGACGGCAAGATGGCCCATCTGTTCACTTCCATCTACACCCTTACCGACCGCCGCGGGATGATCTACGGACGGGACGGATTCATCGAAGTCCAGAACATCAACAACCCGGAAGTGATCCGTGTCTGGTCCAACGACAAAGAACCGGGACCCCGGCTGCTGCAGGAGATCCCCGTGCCGAAGCAGATCAGCGGCTACGAATACGAGATCGAAGCCTGCGCCAGAGCCATTGCCGCAGGCGAACTGGAGTGCCCGGAGATGCCCCACGAGGAGACCCTGGAGATCATGCGTCAGATGGATCTGATCCGCGCACGGTTTCAGGATTGAGCTTCTCTTCCTCCAGCGTATGGTTCAGGACTGCGCCGCCGAAGAGGATCATGACGATGAACCGGAGCCAGAGGAGGATCAAAAACAGGGAAGCCAGGGATCCGTACAGACTGGATGCGTGGTAGAACCGGGGAATAAAGAAAGAGAACAATTCCGTAAACGCGACCCAGCACACACCGGTGAGCAAAGCCCCGGGAAGCTGGGTTTTCATTTTCCTGCGTTTTGCGGGCAGGGCCGCGTAGATCTCCACGATCACAAAAAGCGCGAAGAGAATGACCACCAGCGAGCTGAGATGGAATAAGGAACTGATGCCCGACAGGGTATCATCCAGGACCTCGGGATTCAGTTTCTTCACGATGGAGGAGATGATATTCACAATGGAATCTCCCAGCATGTCGATCAGCAGAAGCGCCGGGATCAGAACGATCAGGGTCAGGGTGAAGAGCAGCCGCTTCAGGGTGTCCTTGGCGATGCTCATGCCTTTCCCGATCAGGGCGGCTTTTTTGTCCGTCTCCGGCTCGGGCTCTTCCACCGCGATCAGCTTCGGATCCTGGTCCAGCTCGTTCAGGCCATTCTGGATCGCGGAAACGCCTTTGCTCGCCGCCCACAGCGTGGTCACGGCAGCCACCGAAGCGAGCAGCCCGCCGGACTGCCTTTGCAGATTCACCATCATGGATTCCACGAACTTTTCCACGGGGCCTAGATCCGGAACGAGCTGAAAGAAGATCGCCGTCACATCCTCCGCCGAATATCCCGGCAGCAGATTCACGATGGAGATGATCAGCGCGATGCAGGGAAAGATCGCCGTCACGATGAACAGCGTCGCATAGCTCGAATACACCGACATCCGGTTTTCCTG
>CACXCQ010000215.1 GCA_902766185.1 uncultured Eubacteriales bacterium | reverse complement strand
GGGGATGCGGCTGAAGGGGATGCGGACCAGCCACCGTATCTCGGCATTTTTGAGGCGGAGGATACGGCGATCATCACCTCCGGTGCCTATGAGCGCAACTTCACACAGGACGGCGTCCTCTATCACCACATCATCGACCCCGCTACAGGAAAGCCTGCCGACAGTGGCCTGACGTCCGTCACTGTCGTCAGCGAGGACGGCACACTGGCCGACGCTCTCTCTACAAGTCTCTACATCATGGGAAGTGATGAGGCTCAGGAATACTGGCGCGCTCACAGGGATCAGTTCGACTGTATCCTCATGGATGATGCCGGGGAACTGTATGTCACAGAACCTATCGCGGAACAGTTTGTTTCAGAAGATTATCCGGTCAACGTTATAAAATAAGAGCCTATTCGGCCGCTCCCGCCAGCCTTTGCAGGATCAGGTGAGCGAGGATGCCGATGATGGCGCCGGAGATGACGCCGGAGATGATCAGCACGGGGAAATAGGCGAACATTTTCAGGTTGGCGACCAGGAAGGTCGCCACCAGGATCTGCCCCAGATTGTGAAAGACACCGCCGCAGATGGATACGCCGGTCACGGAAAAGAGGCCGGTTTTTTTGGTGAGCAGCATGGCGCCGAAGCTGAGCAGGGCGCCGGCCAGAGAGTAGAGACAGCCGAAGAGGCCGGTGAAGAGGAGGCCTGCGACGAAGACCCGGATCAGGTTGATGGTGAAGGCGTAACGGGGGCCCAGATAGTACAGGGCGATGATGACCACCAGGTTGGCGATGCCCAGTTTCACCCCGGGGACGCCAAAATTGAACGGGATCAGCACCTCGATGTAGGAGAAGATCAGGGCCAGCGCGGCCAGCAGGGCGCTGTAAGCCAGGCGGCGGGTGCGGGTGCTCTTCGGAGGATCATTGCGCAACGACATCGAAATCCTCCTTTCCGCCGGTCACTTCCAGAACGACTTTGTGAGGCAGGCAGACGATGACTTCGCCGGTCTTCGAAATGCTGCCCTCGTGGATGCAGTCGTGGTTGCGGCAGTTGGCCTTCCGCATCCGGACCTGCCCGTCTTTGATCTCGAACCGGTTGATCCGGGATCCCTGCTTCACGGTGACCACCTGGTCCTCCGCCAGTGAGTAGACCCCGTAGAGCTTTCCGCCCGTCGTCACCTTCACCTGACCGCCCTCGTCCTGCCCGAAAGCCAGAAAAAAGGACATGACAAAACCCGCGGCGATCAGACCGACCGCAAGGATGATATCCGCCGGCCGAAACATGGGCGGCCGGGTTCGCTGTGATCCATCTCTGGTCATGAGGCTTCTTCCTTTCTTTTCCTACCTTACCCGATTTTCAGAACGATGGCAACCGGACAATGCGGGAACCGGGGGTTTCTCTTTACGCTCCGGGGCCAATCATGTATAATAGCCGTGTATGAAAAAAACCATGGAGGGATACGATGGCAGAAGAAAAGACAGTAAACAGCACCAACTTTATTCACGCGATCATCGACAAAGATCTGGAGAATCAGAAGTACGGGGATAAGGTCCTGACCCGGTTCCCGCCGGAGCCCAACGGCTACCTGCACATCGGGCACGCCAAATCCATCTGCCTGAATTTCACCACAGCCATCAAGTACAATGGCGCCTGCAATCTGCGCTACGATGACACCAACCCGGTGAAAGAGGATGTGGAGTACGTGGATTCCATCGAGAGCGACGTCCGTTGGCTGGGCTTTGAGTGGAAAGAGCGGCTTTGGGCCTCCGATTATTTTGACGAGATGTACGAATGCGCCGTAACGCTGATCGAGAAAGGCCTGGCTTTTGTCTGCGACCTCAACGCGGATCAGATCCGGGAACACCGGGGGACCCTCACCGAGCCCGGCAAGGAGAGCCCCTACAGAAACAGGAGCGTGGAGGAGAACCTGAAGCTGTTCGAAGAGATGCGTGAAGGGAAATACGCCGACGGCGAGAAGGTGCTCCGGGCAAAGATCGACATGGCATCCCCCAACATCAACATGCGGGATCCCGTCATCTATCGTATCGCTCACGCGGAGCATCACAACACCGGAGACAAGTGGTGCATCTATCCCATGTATGACTTTGCGCATCCCATCGAGGACGCCATCGAAGGCATCACCCACTCCATCTGCACGCTGGAATTTGAAGATCACAGACCGCTCTACGACTGGGTGCTCCAGGCGGTCGGCAAGTGGCCGACGCCGCCCCAGCAGATCGAGTTCGCCCGCCTGAATCTCACCAACACGGTGATGAGCAAACGCTACCTGAAGAAGATGGTGGACGATCACGTGGTTGACGGATGGGATGATCCCCGGATGCCGACCATCGCCGGGATCCGCCGCCGGGGCTATACGCCGGAAGCGGTGCGGGATTTCTGCGAGCGCATCGGCGTTGCCAAGGCCAACAGCACCGTGGACATCGGCCTGCTGGAAGCCTGCGTGCGGGACGACCTGAAGACGAAGGTGGAGAACCGCAACGTCGTTGAGAATCCGATCCTGGTCACCATCACCAACTACCCGGAGGGGCAGACGGAGGAGATGGAGATCGAGAACAACCGGGAAGTTCCCGAAATGGGGAATCGCATGGTGCCCTTCAGCAGACAGCTCTGGGTGGACGGCGATGACTTCATGGAGGTCCCGGCGAAGAAGTACTTCCGCCTGTTCCCGGGCAACGAGGTCCGGTTCAAGGGCGCCTACTTCCTGACCTGCAACGAGGTAGTCAAGGACGAAGAGGGCAACGTCAAGGAGCTCCTCTGCACCTACGATCCGACCACGAAGAGCGGCACGGAAGGGGCGAACCGCAAGGTCAAGGGAACCATCCACTGGGTGGACGCGGCTACTGCGGTGAAGATCCGCATCCGCAACTACGATTACCTCATGGTGGAGGACGAGAACGGCGAGCTCGTGATGAATCCGGAGTCTCTCATCGAGACCGAGGGCTACGCCGAGCCGCTTCTGGGAGAAGCAAAGGCAGGAGAGAGATTCCAGTTCTTCCGCAAGGGATACTACATGGCGGATCCTCTGCTCTGCACGGAAGATGAAAAAGTCTTCAACAAGATCGTAGGACTGAAGTCCTCCTTCAAGGTGAAAAAATAATGATCCGTATTCCGGAACTGCTGGCCCCGGCCGGCGGATTGACGCAGCTGCACGCTGCGGTGAACAATGGCGCGGACGCCGTCTATCTTGGCGGCGCCCGTTTTAATGCCCGGGCAAAGGCAGAGAATTTCACTCTGCCAAAACTCCGTGACGCGATCTGCTACGCGCATCAGCGGGAGGTGAAGATCTACGTGACCTTCAATACGCTGCTGAAGGACGAGGAGCTGGAACCGGCGCTGGAATACGCCGGCACGCTCTGGGACATCGGCGCGGACGCGGTCATCGTTCAGGACATGGGACTGGTGAGGATGCTGCAAAAGCATCTGCCTGACCTGCCTTTGCATCTATCGACGCAGGGAACGGTCACGGGAAAGCCGGCGGTGGATCTGATGAAGGACTTCGGGATCCGGCGGATCGTCCCGGCCAGGGAGCTGTCTCTTGAGGAACTGCGGGAGATGGCGGAGATCTGTCACAGTACGGCCGCGGAACAGGGCCATGACGCTGCGGACCAGTGCCTTGACGCTGCGGACGGCGGAATCCGCGGGGCGGTGCGCCCCTACTGCGAGCTGGAGGTGTTCGTCCACGGGGCGCTGTGCATGTGTTATTCCGGACAATGCCAGATGAGCCGGATGCTGGGCGGCGGAAGCGTGCGCAGCGGCAACCGGGGACTCTGCGCCCAGCCCTGCAGGCTGCCCTACACGGACGACCGGGGAAGGACCGGCTATTATCTGAGCCCGAAGGACCTCTGCCTTCTGGAAGAGCTTCCGGCTCTGTGCGAGGCCGGGGTGGATTCGCTGAAGATCGAAGGCCGGCTGAAATCACCGGAGTACGTTGCGGTGGTCACCGGGATCTACCGGAAGTACCTGGATCAGTACGCCGCGACCGGGAGCATCCACGTGGAGGACGCTGACCGGCAGGATCTTGCTCAAATCTACAACAGGGGCGGATTCACGAAGGGCTATCTCTACGAGAACCCCGGGAGGAAGATCCTGTCGGGGGATTCCCCGAAGAACACGGGGATCTATGTCGGTGAAGTGCGCCGGACGGTGAGCCGTAAATCTGCCGGAGAGGACCGGGCGGCTGTCAGCGCTGCCGCGCGCAAAGGCGCGGAGCTGGTGGAT
>CACXCQ010000214.1 GCA_902766185.1 uncultured Eubacteriales bacterium | reverse complement strand
GACCGGATCGTTCTGGGAGACTCTTTTTCCGTGCTCCCGATGCTCCCGAAGGGAAGCGTGGACCTTCTCATCGTGGATCCGCCATACAATCTGCGCAAGGATTATTCCGGGAGCACGTTTCAGAAGATGGCTCCGGAGGAGTACAGGGCGTTTACGGAGAAATGGCTCGGGATGTGCCTGCCTTTGCTTAAGGAGACGGCTTCGGTATACGTCTGCTGCGACTGGAAGAGCAGCATGATTATCGGTCCGGTGCTGGAGGAGCATCTGACTGTACGCAGCCGGATCACCTGGCAGCGGGAAAAGGGCAGGGGAGCACAGGCGAACTGGAAGAACTGCATGGAGGATATCTGGTTTGCTACTGTGTCGGATGCTCCCGACGGGTACGTTTTTCATGTGGACGACGTGCGGCAGCGCCGGAGGGTCATCGCTCCCTACCGGGAGAACGGCAGGCCGAAGGACTGGGAGGAGACGGCGGACGGCAGATTCCGGGACACCTGCCCGACGAACTTCTGGGACGACATTTCCGTGCCGTACTGGTCCATGGCGGAGAACACGGCCCACCCCGCGCAGAAGCCGGAGAAGCTTCTGGCCAAGCTGATCCTGGCCAGTTCTTCCGAGGAAGATGTGGTGCTGGATCCTTTTCTGGGGTCCGGGAGCACTGCGGTGACAGCCGCTAAACTGGGACGGCATTTCATCGGCATCGAACGGGACCCCCGGTACTGCGTCTGGGCACAGAAGCGCCTGGAGATGGCGGAGGAGGAGCCTTCGATCCAGGGCTATGCGGACGGAGTCTTTTGGGAGAGGAACACGGCGCTCTGGCAAAAGCAGGCCAGGCGCAAGGGGCAGGATTAGAAGCGGGGCTTTTTGTTGCGGAGGGTTTCTGCTATAATGTACCCGCAAAGAGGTAATGTTTTGTAAACCATTCATGGAGGTAACGCATGTTCAGAAAGATGCGCAGATTCAAGCAGCAGATCTCTCAGGAGGAATGCATCAAGGTCCTGAAGGAGGCTAAGCGAGGGGTGCTCAGCATGGCCGGAGAAGACGGCTACCCCTACGGGATCCCCGTCAGCCACTGGTACAACGAAGAGGACGGGAAGATCTACTTCCACGGAGCGAAGACCGGTCACAAGGTCGATGCGCTGAAAGCCTGTGACAAGGTTTCCTTCTGCGTCATGGACGAGGGGTACCGCGAGGAAGGAGACTGGGCGCTGAACATCAAGAGCGTAGTGATATTCGGTCGTGCCCGGTTTATCGAATTCGCGAAGGAGCCGGAAAAGGTGCGTGAGATCTGCGTAGGGCTCAGCGCCAAGTTCACGGATGACGAGAATTATGCGGACGACGAGATCGCCAAGGTGGGCAAGAACGTGCTCTGCATTGAAATAACACCGGATCACATGACCGGGAAACTGGTAAACGAAGCATAATTAAATAAACTGTAATAAAGGAGAAGACGAATGGACAGGATCAAAGAAGGAATTATTGTTGTCGACGGTATCGAGCTGAACAATGAACTGACCATTGCGGATCTGGAAAAGATCGATTTAGACAAGGCTGTACAGAGATTTCATCCCCATGGATATATGGAGGTGATCTTCAATCATCCGGTCACATCGGACGGTGTTGATTTTCAGGTTTCCATGAGGATCACGAATAACGAAAAACACAAACTGATCCTGCTGGATCCGAGACCGAAGGATCAGAAATGGCATTCACACGATGCTATCGAGATCAGCCGGGAAAAGCAGGCGATCTGCGAGGATTGGCTGAAGAGGAACATGGGGATCGAGCCCACCCGGGATACGGATGACGGCATCTTCTACGACTTCCCCTGGGGACATGTCCACAGCGCCGCAGCTGAGCACATCAACTTCGGCCATCTGGAAGGATGCATCATCGTCAGCTACGGCGAGGACATGGAATAGATCAGAGTTTTTCCCCGGTCAGCTTTTCGTATGCTTCCAGGTACTTGGCAATGGTCTTGTCAATGATATCCTGAGGGAGCAGGTAATCGCTGTCCGGGTTTGCTTTTAGCCAGTCGCGGACAAACTGCTTGTCATAGGAGGGCTGGGATTTCCCGGGTTCGTACCCTTCCAGGGGCCAGAACCGGGAGCTGTCCGGCGTCAGTACTTCATCTCCCAGAACGATTTCGCCGTTTTCATCGAGGCCGAATTCGAACTTGGTATCCGCAATGATGATACCGCGGGAGAGGGCGTACTCGGCGCATTTTTTGTAGATGGCGATGGTCATGTCGCGGAGTTTCTCCGCATATTCCCTGCCTTTGCCCGGGAAAGCCTTCTCCAGAACATCGATGCTCTGCTCGAAGGAAATGTTCTCATCGTGATCGCCGATCTCCGCCTTGGTGGATGGGGTGTAGATGGGCTCGGGCAGCTGCTGGGATTCGGCCAGTCCCTCGGGCAGCTCGATCCCGCAGACCAGTCCGGTCTTCTGGTAGCTCGCCCATCCGCTTCCGGTGATGTATCCCCGGACGATGCACTCGACGGGAAGCATCTCCAGCTTGCGGCACATCATGCTGTTCCCGTCAAACTGCGGCTGCCGGAAGAACTCCGGCATATCGTTCACGTCCACCGAGATCATATGGTTGGGCACGATATCCTTCGTAAAGTCAAACCAGAACTTGGACATCTGCGTCAGCACGGTGCCTTTTTTTTCGATCTTATTCTTCAGGATCACATCGAATGCGGAGATCCGGTCGGTGGCCACCATGATCAGGCTGTCGCCATTGTCGTAGATCTCGCGGACTTTTCCTTCTTTGAT
>CACXCQ010000213.1 GCA_902766185.1 uncultured Eubacteriales bacterium | reverse complement strand
GAAGAACAGGACCTTCACCTACCGCGGGGAGTACGGCCAGACCTACCGCTTCATCGTATATGGGATGAACGGGAAGAAGATGAGCAAACCGTCGAAGATCAGGAAGGTCCTGATCCCGGCTAACGGGGAGGATCCAACGGATCCCACCGGCGGAACAGACCCCAGCGATCCGACGGGTGGAACAGATCCTGCTGATCCCAGCGATCCGACGGGTGGTCAGACCGATCCCACGGATCCGCGCGACCCGACCGGCCCAACGGATCCCAGCGACCCGAGCGGCCCGACCGATCCCACCGGCGAAACGGATCCGACTGGTCCCAGCGATTCGACAGACCCGACAGGGGAAACCGATCCCACCGCGGCACCCGCGGTGTACAGCATCACCTATGAGCTGAACGATGGGACGAACGATCCGGGCAACCCCGATTCCTACCAGGAAGGGGATTACGTCAGACTGAAGGATGCCGTCAGAGACGGATACGATTTCAAAGGCTGGTTCTCCGACGCGGCGTTCACCAGACCGGTCGTATCCATTTCCGCCAAAACCAGAGGCAATCTCACGCTTTACGCCAGATTTGCCCGGACGATACAGGGCGACGGTCTGGATGACATGATCTGGAGCTGGTGGTACTCGCCCCAGGTGGTGTCTGAGGGAGACAACGTCTTCTGGGGGTATGCCACCAAGGAAGGCACCCGCGGCATTGCCCAGTACGACCGATCCGCCAATTCCGTCATCAAGACTGAACTGAAAAAGAATACGACCGTGGACGATCACAACGGGATCGCCCTGACTTTGCTCGACGATAAGCGGATCATGTGCGTCTATGCGGGAGGACACGATGCGGACAAGCTGATGCACGTGCGGATCTCCGATGAACCGCTGGATGCCGGGTCCTTCTCCGATGATATCGAACTCGTATCCGCAGGGAAGACCTGCTACGGCCAGATCGTCAGGAGCAAGAACAAATACTACCTGTTCTACAGGATCAACAGCAAGAACTGGGGATACCGGACGTCCGTTGACGGCGTGAACTGGACCGATGAGGTGATCCTCATCAGGGCGGGGCAGCAGTATTACTGCAAGTTCACGGCGACCACCGATGATGACCTGATCCGTATCCTGATGTACTCCAATCCCACATCCACCGCGCCGGAGATCCGCATGGGATTCCTGAACACCTCCGATGGAAACGCCTATAACGCGGACGGCAGCACAAAGCTTGGCAGCAGCGATCAGGCCTCCACGAGCTTCACCGTGATCCAGGATGTGGAGAAGGGGAAGACACAGCGCCTGTTTGACGCTGCCATAACGGCGCCGGACAAGCCGCGTTTCCTGTTCGCCTCCTTTACGCCGAAGGCGGGGACCGATGACAGCATCTATTACCTCCACGATGCGGGGAAGAATCATGAGATCTGCAGGGGAGGAGCGCCGCTGTGGGATCCGAAGTATCAGCTTGGCGCATCCTTCATCGACAGCGACACCATCGTGGCGGCCAGAAACGAGAATCTGACCGACTATATCGAAACCTATCAGTTCGACGGGACGAAGGTGACGCTGATCGAAGAGATCGCAAAGTATTACGCGGGGAAAAGCTCCCGGGACGGGCGTCCCATCGCGGACGTGAACGGCAGGGCCATACTGTGGCACCATGGCTATTATAACAACCAGTCCTATAAGGACTTCGATACCGCGGGAGTGATCCATCTTCTCGATGAGAACAGGATCATCGGAGGAGACGATCCTGTTCCGGAGATCACGGAATACAACATCACGTATAAGCTGGATGGCGGCGTGAACAGCGCGGAAAATCCCGATACATACGATATTGGTGATGCCTTTGACCTGAAGGACCCCTCCAGAGGCGATGACGCCTTCCTGGGCTGGTATGCGGACAGCGGATTCAAGAAGAGGATCACCGCCGTCACCAGCGCGATGAGAGGGAACCTGACCCTGTACGCCAGATGGGGCAAGGGGGTGGTCGTCGCTTCGGACGATGTCCTGGATGCGACCGTCATGGCCTGGGGACCCTGGACGTATCCGCAGGCGGTCACCAGCGGAACGAAGACCTTCTGGGGATTCATCAACGACGAAGGATACCGGGGCGTGGCCGTATACGATAAGGCTACAAAGAAGTCCTCTGCCACGCTGCTCGGACGCGCGCCGGGCGGCAAGCGTTCAGACACGCACAGCCCCGCCGTATCCCTGACGGAGGACGGCAGGGTGATCTGCGCTTACGCGGGCCAGGACACGGGGAAGAATGAGCTCCATGTCAGGATCTCCGATGCTCCCCTGGATATCAGCTCTTTCGGCAATACACTGCTGGGCGGAGCGGCAAACACGACCCAGTACTGCCAGCTTTTGGAGGGAAGCGGCAAACTGTACCTGTTCTATCGGGTGGCCGCCAACGGCAGCTGGGCTTACCGGACATCCGCCGACGAAGGGGAGAGCTGGAGCGGGGAGATCCGGCTGCTGACGGAGACGAAGATGCCGTATTTCTGCAGGCTCATCCCCACCACGGACAGCACGTTATTCCGGATCCTCATGTGTTCGGATCCGGATGGCACTGACCCGCAGATCCGCATGGGCTTTCTGCGCACCACGGATGATCGGGTGTTTACTGAGGCGGCATGCACCAATGACGTGACGACGAGCGTCCGGGCGGCAGGGCAGACCAACCGGTTCAAGGTGTTCCCGGTCCTGCAGGATCAGGAGAGCGGAAAGACTCTGAGTCTGCTGGACGCGGCAGTGACGGCCCCGGCCTCTCCGAGATTCATCTACGCCTCCTTCACCAATGAAGCCGGCGTAAACGACAGCGCGTACTATCTGTACGATGCCGGCAGGAGGGCGAAGATCTGCGATGGAGGAAAGGTTCTGGCAGCGCCGAAGCATCTGCCCGGCGCGGCATTCTCGGCAAACAGGATCGCAGCAGCCCGCAGCCAGAACGGAAACGACTTTATCGAGCTCTATGAATACAACGGATCCCGGGTGACGAAGGTGAAGGAGATCCGCAGTTACCCGGCGCAGGGAAATGACCGCGCCGCCTGTCCCATCGCGGACAGAAGCGGCAGCGCCCTGCTGTGGCACGAGGGCAGGTATGCCGGTGACAGCGATTTCGTCACCCACGCCAGGCTCTACCTGATGGACGGGTGGAATACGATCCAGCCATGATCCATAATGAAGAATAAACTGTGACGAGGAACGAACCATGAAATACGACTTTACCAGCATACTCGACCGAAAAAACATGGACGCCATCGCGGTGGCGCCGGAAACGGATCCCTACGGCATCGCACCTAAGGGCAGCACGAAGGATGGCTTCGATCTGATCCCCATGTGGGTGGCGGACATGAACTTTCCCACGGTGCCGACCATCGTGGAGGCGGTGGTCGAAAGGGCAAAGCATCCGGCCTTCGGATATTTCTCACCCCGGCCGGAGTACTACGAGAGCATCATCCGCTGGCATCAGGTCCGCAACGGTGTTCGCGGCCTTGAGCCGAAGCACATCGGCTACCAGAATGGTGTTCTGGGCGGCGTCGTCAGCGCTATGCAGGTACTGTGCTCCCCGGGGGACAACGTGCTGGTACATGCTCCCACGTACGTGGGCTTTCTGGAAGAGGTGGCGGGAGCCGGCTACAACCTGGTGGGCAGCGAGCTGGTCAAAGACGAAGAAGGCATCTGGAGGATGGATTACGCGGACATGGAAGAGAAGATCCGCAGTCACCATATCCATACCGCGATCTTCTGCTCTCCGCACAATCCCACCGGAAGGGTGTGGGAAAGGGAGGAACTGGAGAAGGCCTTCGAGATATTCAGGCGCAACAACGTGTATGTGGTCGCCGATGAGATCTGGTCAGACCTGACGCTTCCCGGCCATCAGCATATCCCGACCCAGTCTGTGTCGGAGGACGCCCGCCAGCGGACCATCGCCTTCTACGCTCCCTCCAAGACCTTCAACCTGGCGGGGCTGGTGGGCAGCTACCACATCATCTACAACGATTATCTGCGGGCGAGGGTGAAGCGGCAGTCCGCGCTGACGGCATACAATTCCATGAATGTGCTTTCCATGCACGCTCTCATCGGGGCATATCGCGAAGAGGGCATGGAGTGGGTGGACGAGCTGCGCCAGGTGCTGGACGGCAATCTGACCTTCGCGGTGGACTTCATCCGGGAGCATTTCCCCGGGGTGGAGGTCACAAAACCAGAGGGGACCTACATGCTCCTGCTGGACTGCGGCCAGTGGCTCCGGGAGCACGGGCAAAGCCTGGACCAGCTTTTGCGCAAAGGCGTGGAAGTGGGCGTTCTGTGGCAGGACGGACGGCAGTTTAACCGGGAGGATGCCATCCGGATGAATCTGGCTCTGCCTTTTTCCAGGGTGGAGGAAGCCTTCCGGCGGCTTGGAGAATACGTATTTCGATGAAAGAGTGGATCTGGAAACATTTCGTAAAAGACTATGAGAACCATACCGATCCGGATGTGCGGAAGCGGTACACGAAGCTGACCGGGGTGATGGGGATCATCGTGAACAGCCTGCTCTGCGCGGGAAAGATCCTGCTTGGCGTGTTGTCGGGTTCCATCGCCGTTGTGGCGGACGGATTCCACGACCTGGCGGACAGCATGGCGGCCTGCATCACGCTGATCAGCGCCCGCATCGCCAGCAAGCCCGCTGATAAGCACCATCCTTACGGCCACGCCCGGATCGAGTATCTGTCCAGCCTTCTGATCTCCGCCATCGTGCTCATCGTGGGGTGGGAGCTTTTGCAGACCTCCATCGGACGGTGCCTGCATCCCGCGCCGGCCCAGTTCTCCTGGATCATGGTGATCTTTCTTCTGATCGCCATCCTGCTGAAGGGATCCCAGGCGCTCTTCACCATCGCCACGGGAAAGCATATCCGGTCGCTTCCGGTGATCGCTGCGGGAACGGACAACCGCAACGACGTGATCACCTGCGTCATCATCGTGGCCGGACTTCTGATCTATCATTTCACCGGGCTGAATCTGGACGGCTATATGGGCTGTCTCGTTTCGCTGTTCATTCTCTATTCCGGTGTGATGCTGATCCGGGAGACCATCCATCCTCTGCTTGGGGAACCGCCGGATCCCGAAACGGTCGAGTCCATGAAGCAGATCATCATGTCCCATCCCCAGGTGCTCGGCATCCACGATCTGATCATCTATAACTACGGGCCGGGAAAGGTCTTCGCTTCATTTCACGCGGAGGTGGACTCCCGGGAGGACCTGCTGCAGATCCACGATGTCATCGATCACATCGAGCGGGAGCTGCGGCACAAGATGCACATGACCGTGACCTGCCACATGGACCCGGTGGAAGTGGATAACCCCCTGCGCCTGCAGATGCAAAGGCTGGTGGAAGACGCCATCAGCGGCTTGGATGAGGTGGAGGGCTATCACGACCTGCGGGTGGCTCCGGGCACGGACCGGATCAGGATCATCTTCGATCTGGCCATGGTGCCGGGAGTGGTCTACGATCCGGAGAAGATCCGGGAGGCCATGGATCAGGCCGTGAAGCAGGCGGACCCTGCATGCGAGGCCGTGGTCTGCTTCGATCAGGCATATTCTTGATATTTCAATGCATCCGGACGTTGACAATCCGGGCTTGTTGGGATAAATTATAAGTTGGTGTTCATAAAAATACCCGGGTGCAAGCTTCTTGCCGCGGGAATGCGCTGAATAGAGAAGAAGTAATCATACTGAAGGGAGCCGCCGGAAGGGCTTCGGCGGCAAAGAGGAGAAACAAATGGCAGAGAATGCAGAAAAGAAACGGACCTTCGCGACGATGGACGGAAACGAGGCGGCCGCCTATATGGCTTACCCGTTTACCGAGGTGGCGGCGATCTATCCCATCACACCTTCATCGCCCATGGCGACGCTGACGGACAAGTGGTCAGCGGAGGGAAGAAAGAATATCTTCGATCAGACGGTAACGCTGACGGAGATGCAGTCGGAGGCCGGCGCCATCGGCGCTGTGCACGGTGCGATCCAGACCGGCGCGCTATCGACCAGTTATACATCGTCTCAGGGTCTGATGCTGATGATTCCGGTGCTGTACCGGATCGCGGGCGAGCGCCATCCGGTGGTGCTGCACGTAGCTGCCCGTACGGTGGGAACTCACGCCATGAGTATCTTCGGCGATCATTCCGATGTAATGGCATGCCGGGAGACCGGGTTCGCCCAGTACTGCACGGCCAACGTTCAGGAGATCATCGATCTGGCTCCGGTAGCCCATCTGGCTGCCATCGAGTCCAGCATTCCCTTCATGCATTTCTTCGATGGATTCCGGACGTCTCACGAGATCAACAAGGTCGAGCTTCCGGATATGGATACGATCACGGATCTGATCGATAAGCGGGCGCTGGCTGACTTCAAGGACAGGGCGCTGAACCCGGAACACCCCACGCTGCGGAACACCGTACAGAACGGGGACATCTACTTCCAGGTGCGTGAAGCCAACAACCAGGATTACGAAGATCTGCCGGACGTCGTGGAGAAGTATTTCCACAAGATCAACGAGATCACCGGCCGTGACTACCAGCTGTTCAACTACTACGGAGATCCAGAGGCAACGGACATCATCATTGCCATGGGTTCCGTGACCGGCGCAGTGCAGCAGGCCGTGGACGCCCTGCGCAGGGAAGGCCGCAAGGTGGGCTTCCTGCAGGTACATCTGTACCGTCCCTTCTCCGCGAAGCATTTCCTGGCGGGGATCCCGGAGACAGTAAAGCGGATCGCCGTGCTGGACCGTTGCAAGGATATGGGCGCGCTGGGCGAGCCTCTGTACGAGGATGTCTGCACAGCCATCTTCAAGGCGAAGCGTGACATCGACATCTACGGCGGCCGGTATGGTCTGAGCTCCAAGGACGCGGATCCGTCCCAGATGGTGGCGGCCTTTGACAACCTGATCGCGGAGAATCCCATCAACGGATTCACCGTAGGTATCGTGGATGACCTGACCCATCGCTCGCTGCCGCTGAAGCCCTTCGTTCTGCAGGGAGATGACGCGGTGGAGGCCAAGTTCTGGGGTCTGGGCGGTGACGGTACTGTCGGCGCCAACAAGAGCACCGTGGAGATCATCAACAGCACGACGGACATGTACGGCCAGGCGTATTTTGAATACGACGCGAAGAAGACTCTGGGAACAACCAAGTCCCATCTGCGTTTCAGCAAGAATCCGATCCGCAGCTCCTACTACGTCAAGCACGCGGATTTCGTGGCCTGCCATAACCACCACTTCCTGGACGACTACCGGATCGTAGAGGAGATCAAGGAGGGGGGCACCCTGCTGATCGACTGCCCGTGGACGGTAGAAGAGGCGCCGAAAGAGCTCTGGCCCTCGGACAAGAAGCTGCTGGCAGAGAAAAAGATCAATCTGTATATCATCGACGCGACGAAGATCGCTGGCGAGCTGGGGCTGGGAAGCCACAAGAATTCCATCCTGCAGTCGGCCTTCTTCACCATTACCGGCGTCATTCCCGTGGAACAGGCCGTCTCTGAAATGATCAAAGCGGTCAAGAAGAAATACCGTTCCAAGGGAAACAGCGTCGTACAGAAGAATATCCAGGCAGTGGAAGCCGGTGTAGAAGGCTTCCATCAGGTCCCTGTGGATCCGGCATGGGCGAATCTGGAGATCGAAGAGGAAATGGAAGACGAGAGCCGGCCCTGGATGATCCGCAACATCGTGGATCCCATCAACCGGCAGCAGGGCGATGACCTGCCCACCAGCATTCTGGCCACCATGAAGGACGGCCAGATCGAGATGGGTGTCACCGCCTGGGAGAAGCGCGGCCTGGCCGTGCAGGTGCCCCACTGGAAGGCAGAGATCTGCAACCAGTGCAACCGCTGCGCCTTCGTCTGCCCCCACGCGGCTATCCGCCCGTACATTCTGGATGCTGACGAGGCGGCAGAGGCCCCCACAGGATTCACCGTTACTCCGCTGAGAAGCTATAAGTCAAAGGACGGAAGGAAGTTCTTCTACAGCCTGCAGATCTCCCAGTACGACTGCACCGGCTGCGGCAGCTGCGTTCCGGTCTGCCCGGCCAAGGGCAAGGCCATCGAGATGCAGCCGGCCAACCCCACCGGAGATTCCCAGGCACGCTGGGAGTACGCGCTGAACCTGACGGACAAGGGCGACCTGTTCTCACCGTACTCGGTCAAGGGCAGCCAGTTCCGCCAGCCTTTGGTCGAATTCTCGGCCGCCTGCGCGGGCTGCGGCGAAACGCCATACGCGAAGCTGCTGACACAGCTCTTCGGCGCCCAGATCTACTGGGCCAACGGCACCGGCTGTTCCCAGGCCTGGGGCAGCGGTATGCCGGGCATCCCGTACTGCAAGAACAAGAGGGGATACGGCGTGGCCTGGACCAACTCACTGTTTGAGAACAACGCGGAGCTGGCCCTCGGTATGCTGCTCTCCGTTCGTCAGCAGCGGGAAAAGCTGAAGGAGCAGGTACAGGAGTACATCGAGCTGACCCGCAGCGAATACGCCATCGACTGGGTCGATACCTACGATGATATCGATGCTTCCCGTGAGGCCACCGATCTGCTGGTCGCCG
>CACXCQ010000212.1 GCA_902766185.1 uncultured Eubacteriales bacterium | reverse complement strand
TGGCGATGCCGATGAGAAGAAGGATCGGCACGATGATCCCCAGCAGCGAGGAGTACAGTACTGACTCCTGAATGAATGCGGTGATAAAGGTGGGGATATACAGCCCTTCGGTAAGGGATGTGGAAAACCCCAGACCGATTATCGGCGCAATGAAAGAAACGTACAGCACCACCAGCAGTCCGACGGGTCCGATAAGCTTCCCCGCGGATCTGAATCCCTTGTCCAGGCACTCCCGGAGCGAGACGGTCTCACCTCTTACCAGCTGGCTGCAGAGCGCGACCTTGCCGTTTAAGTCCAGTGCCATACATATATAGAGCGATACCAGACTCAGTATCAGTATCAGAATACCCTGCCACGTGGTGTACAGGAATTTCCAGTCCCCCGAAGTCACCGCGACACGACCGATGCTTCTGAGAAGGAAATTGGCCCCTCCGCTGAGCAGCAGCATCACGAAGAACAGAATTCCCTTGGTCACAATGACATAGCGGAATATGTCAGGCAGGGCATTCAGATATGGTTTCAGTTTTTCTCTTATTCCCGTCATTTCCTGTCACCGGCGTTTGCGATCTCAATTCAATATGATTATAAACTGCCTGTCCGTATTGTCAAATACAACACCAGAAAATAGCGGGATCGCCGCTGATCTTAATACAGCTCCGCCAGCTTCTCCGTGACCCGGCCGGTCACTTTCATGTAATACGCGTAGTCCGCATCGGACAATTCGTCCTCATCGATGGCATCGATCTTCGCAGTGAACTCCGCGTAGTCAGCCATCATTTTCCCGTAGTCCACGAGCATGCCGGAGGTATCATCGCTGCTTTCGTATTTCTTCATGAAGTCAACGTAGTCATTCATGAAGTCTTCGTACTCATCCATGGTCTCTTTGAAGTCGGGACTGACCTCGTCACTGGATCTCTCCTCCTGCAGCGCCGCAGTCGTCTCTTCCTCCGTCTCTTTCTCCGGCTCCGTCGCCTCTTCCGTTTCCGGGACCGTCTGTTCCACTTCAGTCGACGGCTGCACGCTGGCTTCCCGGTTATCGTTGTCCGCCGAACCGATCCCTCCGATGATCGATCGGATAATGCACAGCAGGATCAGAGCAGCGATGATCGTGAGGATCTTATTCCTCTTGTTTCTGTGCCAGAACGCCCCGAATTTTTCCAATATCATGTTTTCGTACCTCCTTTACTTCTGTTCGTGAATACTTTCTCTAATGCACTCCCGGATCACTTCGTTGAGCGCCGCCGCGCTGATTTCATCCAGTTCCTCATCCGGCTCGAACAGATCCATTCCGAAAGCCATTGCCAGCGTTTCCGCGATGAATATCTTATGTTCCAGTTTGTCCCGTTGTCTCTTCAGCTCCTCCATGCTTTTCATAACGATCCTCCGATACTTCTCCGTATTATTGATCGCGCCTCCGGCCTCCTCGATCGGCACCCCCAGATACTTCAGCAAAACCAGTTTCTTCAGTTTCGATATGGCTTCCTCATCGTAGAACCACTGGCGCCTGCCGGTCTGCTCCTGCACCGTTGGCGGAAGCACGCCCTTCGCGTTGTAATAACGCAACGCATTCTCCGTTACACCGGTTTTTTCTGTTACTTCCTTCATCGCCCATAATTTCATTACAAACCTCTCTTTCTACTGTACATCTCGTCGTAACAACGAGGTCAATACCTGAATTTGCAAAAGCTCCTATTATGGGCCTTGTAAATTCTGCGAGGTCTGTATGATGCTCCAGTCCAAGCCTATGCATCTGGAGCTGCCCGAGCGGGACCTTTAAGATGATATTTTCCTTTTTTTGAGTGTCGACGTTGAGTATTCCCCGAAAAATGTTAGAATGAAATCGATCAAAGAAAGAAGAGTATTACAAATCATGCTTACCAATAAAGAACTGAAACAAAGCGGAAGAAAGACCGTCAGAAAGCACTACCTGCTTTTGCTGGCGCTGTGCGCCATCGCGGTCCTCTTCGGCAATGAATACGGCGCCAATCAGGGCATCATGCATCTGAACGATATTCTGCACCCGAGCGAGGCCACTCAGGAAACGGATGCCAGAGATCCCGGCTTTCAGCCACCGGTCCGGATCGGTGTGGCGAATAACGAAGCGGATCAGGTGATCAGGGACATCCTGAACAACGATCTGCTGGACGGTATCGAACTGGCGAACACTCTGGAGGAGCAGTTCGAGTCCTCCGGCACCGATACCATGGGACATTCGGAAGGGTTCATCGCCTACGCCATCAACACCGTCACCTCTGGCACCCTTGCCATCAAGATCTTTGTCGCTTTCGACGAGATCACCGGATCCCAGGAAGCCGCAACCGTCGCCTTCGTGATCCTGGGCCTGATCATGTACATCCTGATCGGCGTCTTTCTGCCTGAGGTCTACGCTGTGATCCTGCGGCGAATGTTCCTGGAGGCACGGGTATACGACAATGTCCCCCTCCATCACGCCATGCATCTGTGGAAGATCCGCCGGGCCATGCGGGCCATCATGACCATCGTGCTCAAAGATCTGTTCCGGTTCCTGTGGGGTCTGACCATCGCGGGCTTCTTCATCAAGCGCTATTCCTATTACCTGGTCCCCTTCATCGCAGCCGAGAATCCGGACATGAAACCCCTGGAGGTCATCACCCTGTCCCGGAAGATGATGGACGGGCACAAATGGGAAGCCTTCAAATACGAAATGAGCTTCCTGCACTGGATCATCCTGGGCATCGTCACGCTTGGCCTGAGCAACGTCTTCTGGTATCTGCCCTACAAGATCGCGTCCACCACGGAATACTACGCCTGCGTACGGCAGCTCGCCAAGGATGCGGAGATCGAGGGCGTGCAAAAGCTGGACGATCCCGCGCTTATGGCGAGGACCGACCTGTCTTTGCTTGAAGAAGTCTATCGGGATGTTACCCAGGAAAAGATATGGATCGAGGAGAACCGGATCGAGCTCACCGGCAAGCGCAGATTCTTCGCCGAAAAGCTGGCCATCTGGATCGGCGCCACCACGGACAAGGTGGCCTATCAGGAATTTGAGAACTATTCGTATCGCCTGCGGGAGGATCTGCAGGCGCTGGCGGGGGAAGTCTATCCGACCCGGCTGGATCCCAGAGACAGCGACGATAACCGCAAGCTCAGCCACCAGATCAACTTCCTCCGCTGCTACACCATCTGGAACCTGCTGTTCATGTTCCTGCTCTTCGCCTTCATCGGCTGGGTATGGGAGGTCATCGTCTTCCTGATCCAGACCGGAGAATTCGTCAACCGCGGCACGCTCCACGGACCATGGGTCCCCATCTACGGCGTGGGCGGCGCGATGATCATCGTCGTGCTGAGCAGCCTGCGCAAAAGACCGCTGACGGAGTTCTTCGCCATCGTGATCCTCTGCGGATTCGTGGAGTATCTGACCTCATGGGCGCTGGAAGAGATCTACGGGATGAAATGGTGGGACTATTCCGGGTATTTTCTGAACATCAACGGCCGGATCTGCCTGGAGGGTCTGCTTGCTTTCGGCGTGCTGGGGCTAATGGCCATCTATCTGCTGGCGCCCGCGCTGGACACGCTGCTGATGAAGATCCCTCCGCGGATCATGGCACCGGTGACGTCGGCGCTGATGGTGATCTTCGCCTGCGACGTCTGCTATTCCATGTTCAACCCCAATACGGGGACCGGCATCACGGACATGGGAAGACAGGCCCTGACGGCGAATTCGCCGGAGCCTGGCAGAAGCATTATGCGCGCATAGCATGCAACTGTTTTCCCAACTCTCATAAAACCCTACCTGGACAAATACTGAATAACTGTGATCAGTATAACATATTTTTTTCTCATATTGTCAATGATTTCCATATCATGTATAATATATCCAGTATTTGTCATTAATGGTATTTCATGCAAAGGCTGGACCAGCCTTTGCATTGGGAAAGGAAGGGAGCAGAGATGAAAGCAAAACTAATGAATTCGATCAGAAGCAAACGCGGCATGGACCTCCAGATGCTCTAAATAATAGAAAATAATGATACTAAACTTGTCATTTTAAAGTGCAAGGACACCGTATATCTACGCAATCGGTGCCGCTGTTAGCGTCAGGCGAAATTAGCCACTTTGGCTAATTTCTCCCGACAAAAAGACAAAGAAAATGGGCTGCGTCATACTTCTCATATTACGCAGCCCATTATCTGTCTACCTGTAACACCCTCATTTCTGCTACCTCTCTT
>CACXCQ010000211.1 GCA_902766185.1 uncultured Eubacteriales bacterium | reverse complement strand
GCTGCTGAAGCCCAGCAGCGATACCGGAAGCCAGATCATCGTTCTCGGGGAGATCCGGGACGAGATGAGCGCCATGGACTATCACCACTACAAGAAGCAGCTGCTGCCGGAGGTGCGCAGGGCGTTCGATGAGCTGGCCGCGGAAAACGACATCATCGTCATCGAAGGGGCGGGCAGCCCGGCGGAGATCAATCTGGCGGAGAACGACATCGTCAACATGGGCCTCGCCCGGGAACTGAACGCGCCGGTGCTCTTGGTGGGTGACATCGACCGGGGCGGGGTGTTCGCGCAGCTCTACGGAACGGCGGAGCTTGTGGCGCCGGAGGACCGGGCGCGCATCGAAGGCATGGTCATCAACAAGTTCCGGGGAGACGTGGACATCCTGAAGCCGGGCCTTGACATGCTGGAGGAAAAGACCGGTATTCCGGTGCTCGGGGTGATCCCCATGCTGCACGTGGATCTGGATGACGAGGACTCGCTTTCCTCCCGGCTGGATAAGAAAGGCGGGGTGGCGCCCATCGACATCGCGGTGATCCGCCTGCCCAGGCTTTCCAATTTCACGGACTTCAACGCCCTGGAGATGAACGGGCTCTCCGACGTGCGCTACGTGCGGGAGGTGAAGGAGCTGGGCAACCCGGACCTGATCATCATTCCCGGAACGAAGAACACCATGGACGACCTTCTGTGGATGCGGCAGAACGGGCTGGAGGCGGAGATCCTCAAGTTCGCAAAGGCTGGCCATCCGGTGCTGGGGGTCTGCGGGGGCTATCAGATGCTCGGGGAGAACCTCTACAATCCGCAAAAGCTGGAGGGCGACACGGAGTACCTGCGGGGCATGGGTCTGCTTCCGGTGGACACTACATTCACTCCCCAGAAGTCCAGGACTCGGGTGCAGGGCACCGTGCAGGCGGAACCCTTCAGCGGGATCCGGCTGGACAGCTACGAGATCCACATGGGGGTGAGCGAGGTCCGGGGAGAACCCTTCTGTCTGCTGGACAACGGCAAGCGCGACGGTTGCCATGCGGGCAACGTCATCGGCACATATCTCCACGGACTGTTTGACACAGGAGTCCTCGCAGAGGAACTGATCCGGGAGCTGGCCCGGCGCAAAGGACTCGACCCCGGCAACATCGAAGTGATCCCTCACGAGACGTACGTTCAGCAACAGTATGACATCCTGGCGGAAGGCGTGCGGAAGACGCTGGATGTGGGGAAGATCTACGAGATCATGGACCGGTACGAAGTGCGGTGAGTGTGAACAGGAAGGATAACGGAGAGAGGACCGACAGAGAAAGGATCGACAACATGAGCAGATATGAATTCGTCCGCCCGGCGGACATTGAGAAGGAAAGCATGCGGATCATCGAATCCGAGCTGGCTGTCCGGGGCATCGAGATACCAGCGGAGAACCTCACGGTGGTGAAGCGGGTGATCCACACCACGGCGGATTTTGATTACGCGGAGAACCTGAAGTTTACGGAGAACGCCGTGCAGCGGAGCATCGAAGCGCTGCGGCAGGGGGGCCTGACGTTCATCACCGATACCAACATGGCTCTGTCCGGCATCAGCAAGCCGTCCCTGGCGAAGCTGGATGCCGGCGCTGTGTGCTACATGGCCGATCCGGAGATCATGCAGCGCGCGAAAGAGGAGGGGACCACCCGCGCCTACGCCAGCATGAGGAGAGGCGCGGAGGAACATCCGGACGCCATTTTCGTTTCCGGCAACGCGCCCACCGCGCTGATCGCCATCTCCGAAATGATCCGGGAAGGATTGAAGCCGAGTCTGGTCATCGCCGTGCCCGTCGGATTCGTCAACGTGGTGGAGAGCAAGCAGGAGCTGTTCGAGCTCTGCGCCGAGAACGACATCCCGGCCATCGCAGCCTTTGGAAGAAAGGGCGGCAGCAACGTGGCGGCCTCCATCTGCAACGCGCTGCTTTACCAGGCGGTGGACATGGTGGATCCCCTGAAGCGGGGCTGGCAGAAGTAGGGCGCGCCGGGCGAGCCTGCTTCGGCCTGGCCGCTCTGTCCGAGCCGCCCTACCCCAGCCTGTCGGGCACGAGTTGCTGGTTACGAGTTGCTGGTTTCGTGCCGCTCCGTCCCAGTTGCCGGGTTTGTGTTTCTCCGCTCCAGTCTGCTGAGGTCAAGCTGCTCCGTCCCACCAAATGCCAAAAGAGCGGCGTTTTGGGGAATGGATTCCCACCAAAGGTTGTATAGAAGACGATGGTGGGACAAAATGAGAACGGCACTTCTAAATAGTGGTGATAATTGTAAATAAAAGGAAATTATTTGCTTCTCAGGACGATATGATCCTCAAAAAGCGGTGATTGAATTGAATAATTGACCGAATTCACCACCGAAGAATTCATCGCCGTGGGGTCAAAAGCAGGTCTGTCCCACCAAAGGCCAAAAAAGCGGTGTTTTGGGGAATGCGTTCCCACAAATTGTTCAAAATGAGCGTTTGGTGGGACGCGAACATGGCTGGCGCTGCGTGACGAGGGGGCGCAAGTCGAGGGGCGCAAGTCGAGGAGCGCAAGTCAGGGAGCGCAATACGGGAAGTGTGGCTGGCGCTCAGTATCGCAGTGGCACCAGCAGCCGGTGGACCAGCCTTTGCATGAGGTCAAGACTGCGAAGATCGCTCTCGAAGGAAAAAGTCAGTTCGTCTGCAGTGACGGTCCTGCCAGGCAGTTCCTCGATGGCAAAGTTGTGATAATCGTTAAGGCGCATGAGGGAATTGTCGGCGTATCGCCCGACTTGAAATGCGCCCAGGTGCTCGTGAATGGTGATGCCTCCGAGAAGATTGGGGACTTTGAAGTCGGCGAAATAGGATTCACGGGAGGGCTGCGCATTGCGGAAACTGCCGGAGAATGTGACCAGGTCATCGTATCGATAAGGCCAGCCGATCGCTTCAAGCCTGCTTCCGATTGTGGCTTCTGATTTGGAACGCATCATGATACCGCCCGTCGTCGGATAGATCAGGTTTTCCGGGTAAAACGGGTTAGGCGTGTAGGGCTCATCGATCCATTCGTTCTGCTCTTTGGTGAACAGCACGCGACTCAGGTCGAGGCCGGCATCGGAAAACCGCGCGAGTTTGTTCCGAAGCTTCAGCTCACGGCAGACCTCATCTGACGTGTCGATCAGTTCCGCAATGCGATCGCAGTTGCCGGAGATCACCCGGACCCGCCCCTCAAGATAAGCCCGCCGGGCGAGGGAATGGATGCGGTCGGAATCCTGGGAGATCCCGATTTCTTTTCTGGAGCCTTTTCTTTTGCTGCCGAACTGAAACCTGCCATGATGATTATGCACGCAAAGGCTGGACGGTTCCAGCAGCGCCAGCTCCTGCTGGAGAGTTTTGAGTTCCGCCCGGTCAGCCGCGAGGATGTACTTCAGATATCCCATCGACAGACGAAAAAAACTGGTCTGAACAGATGCTGAACTGTTCACGCGAATCGTGTCGCGGGCAGAGCGCAGTTTTGGCGTAGAGTTACTGTTCGTGTCCAACACCTCCCGAAACGAGTATTACAAACGCATCGAGCCTGACATATTTTACCATACCAATAAATGGAAATCAAGAGCGTAAGCAGGTTGGCCAGATGGCATTAAATCTGTTTTTTCGAGGTGATTCGAGGCCGTCATGTTGACACGAAAAAGGGACTATGATAGCATGATATTCGGTTAATTAGACCGACAAAACAGAATAATGCGATCAAATCGGTGCCCAAATCGGGCGGCCTTCAGGAAGGGCCGCTGCGGGGAGGAGTAAAAGGGAATCAGGTGAAAATCCTGAGCGATCCGGTCACTGTGAATGGGGAATCCGCGTTCCATACGCCATTGAGACAGATGCAAAGGCAGGCCTGCCTTTGCAGTCTTGAGAAGGCCGACGCGGATGACGATCCTGAGCCAGGAAACCTGCCGGTTTGAGATTGCTGCGATGAACTTCCGAAGAAGGTTCTGCCAGCGAAACAGCACGGACGGAAACCGCGGTTTCCTGATTTGTTGAGCGATGGTAAATGAATGACCCTTCCGAAGTTGTCGCGGAAGGGTTTTGTCTTTGTCTGCCTGCCGATGACAGGCAGTGGAGAAATGATTGTTTTTATTGATAGGCTTTGGGGAAAAGCCTGGCAGAAGAAAGGATGACAACAGCAATGAAGAAGAATGTGAGACGATTGCTGCTGGCCATGCTTGCCATCGCGGTGATGATGGGCATGGGTACGGCGGTATTCGCGGATGAACCCACGATTGACAGCGTCAGGACAGAAATACAGGCGCTGTCAGTAGATCCAAGCAGCTACAGTGCTTCCGACAGGGACACCGTAGAGGCGATAGAGGCTGATTTTAAAAGCCTTTCCGCAGAGGATCAGGCAACGCTTGACGCAGAGTGCACACACTCGGATACCGGGCAGCCGCTGGGAAGAGTTCTGGAAACAGCGCTCTGGGCAGTATGGTCCTATGATGAAGTCGACGATTCCACAACGCTGGAGGATGGGACATATGATGCCACGACCACACCTGCGTTGACCTCTTCCTACAGTAAAGGAAAAAGCACATCCAGCAGACAAAAGCCCTGGAGTGTTAAGTCAGTTACTGTGACAAATGGAAAAGCGACAGCCACGATCACGGTCGAGAGCACTTCCTATTCAGCTATCTGGAAGGGAGGCGAGACCTATCCTAAAACAAACACGAGCGGAAACTGTGAGTTTGCAAATGTTCCGATCGATCTGAACTCCACATTCTATTTTGCGGGAGTTTCCACTTCGATGCCTGTACCGATCGCGTTCAGTTTAACATCTGAAATAGCGGAACCGGAAGTGGTCGATCTGGCGATCACCAATAATACCGGAATGTTCAAGGCGGTCACAGCGAGTCTGGAGAGCACTGCCGAGGGGAACACTCTGGTTATGGCACTGAGCGGGACCGGCTACCAGAACCTCTTCAAGGGGACCTATGAAGAAGCCGTAGAAAACGACACCAACACAGGCAACTGGATCGCAGGATACCAGAACTCTGATGGTATGTTGGAGTTCCGGATCCCGCTGGCAGAAGGGGAAACGACCATTCCGCTGGTTGCCATATCACAGTCCTACTACAATAAATATCTGAATGGACAGAACCCGCTGGCAAGGGCCTTCTATCCGAGACAGGTAACGATAGACGCTGAGGCGGCGACACTTGTTACGGATGACTACCACGCCAGCCAGAGTCTGACGGTTACAAACAATATTAAAATGTTCAAGGTGAACAGCGCTTCGCTGGATACCATCGGTGGCCCCAACTCCAACGGCTACAAAAAGGACCTGGTTCTCAATATGGGAAGTGATGCCTATAGCAAGGTGTTCCTGGGATCCTATGCGGAGGCGAACGAGGCCGAAACCGGAGTAGTCGATCTGGCAGAAGGCAACGTATTCGCGCTCCAGGTTGTTGGGATCGAGACTTTCGGACAGCCGGATACGATTTGGAAAAAATATGAGAATGGAGAGCCGTTCTATATCTCCTTCTATTCCAAAAAGAACAGTGTCTGGTATGAGCGCACCGCAACGCTGGACGATGCCAGCGGTACCCTGCAGTTCGATCCGAGTCAGGCGGATTATACAGCAGTAGATGCCGCGATCGCAGCGATCCCCGAGGATCTCAGCATCTACACCGATGATAGCGTGGCAGCGGTAGAGGCCGCGAGAGATGCTGTCGTGACAGGCAAGTTCGCGTCCCAGCAGGAAGAAGTGGACGCTATGGCAACGGCCATCAGTGACGCGGTCAGCGCGCTGGTCAAGAAGGCAGTGCCAGTCGATCTGTCGATTACCAATAATACGGGAATGTTCAAGGCGGCCACAGCGAGTCTGGAGAGCACTGCCGAAGGAAAAACTCTGGTTATGGCACTGAGCGGGACCGGCTACCAGAACCTCTTCAAGGGGACCTATGAAGAAGCCGTGGCAAACGACACCAATACAGGCAACTGGATCGCAGGATACCAGAACTCCGATGGGAAGTGGGAGTTCCGGATCCCGGTGGCAGAAGGGGAAACGACCATTCCGCTGGTTGCTATATCACAATCCTACTACAATAAATATCTGAATGGACAGAACCCGCTGGCAAGGGCCTTCTATCCGAGACAGATAACGATAGACGCTGAGGCGGCGACACTTGTTACGGATGACTACCACGCCAGCCAG
>CACXCQ010000210.1 GCA_902766185.1 uncultured Eubacteriales bacterium | reverse complement strand
CGAGCGTATGCTCGCAAAGGCAGATGAGTCCGGCTTTGTCACCTGCGACCTCGACCACTTCGGCGGTCACTTCGACTACCGCGGCGCGGGCGACGGCGTCATGGGCATTCTCGGACACCTGGATGTGGTGCCCGAAGGTGATGGATGGGACTTCGAACCCTTCGGCGGTGAGGTCCTGGACGGATACGTCTGCGGCCGGGGCGCTATGGACGACAAAGGTCCGGTGACAGCTGCTTTTTATGCCATGAAGGCACTGAAGGATCTGGGATACCGGCCAGAGAAGACCGTGCGTATGATCCTCGGGTTAGATGAGGAGACGCAGTGGGAAGGCATGCGCCACTACGTTGCCTTCGCGGAGGAGCTTCCGGACTGCGGGTTCACGCCCGACGCGGACTTCCCCGTGATCCACGGCGAAATGGGCATCCTGATCTTCGAGCTCGCCCGCAAGTTCGGCCGCAACCAGAACAAGGGCCTGCAGCTGCGCTCCATTCAGGGCGGCACGGCGGCCAACACCGTAGCGGACACTGCCCGGGCCATCGTCTACGATGACACCGGCGCCGGATACGAGGAGATCAAGTCCATCATCACCGCGCTGCAGGAAAATACCGGCTGGAAGATCCGCTTCAAGGCCATCGGCAAATCGTTTGAGATCCGTACCGAAGGAGTCTCCGCTCACGGCGCAAAACCTGAGAAGGGCCAAAATGCCATCTCCATGCTGATGAGCGTCCTCGAGTGCCTGACCTTTGCCAGCGACGACATCACGGAGTTCCTTCGGTTCTACCGTGACCATATCGGATTCGACCTTCACGGGGAGCGCATGGGCTGCGCCCTGGAGGACGATCTCTCCGGCAAGCTGGTCTGGAACGTGGGCATGATCGAGCTGGACACCGGATCCGTTCAGCTGACGGTCAACGTCCGTTATCCGGTGACGCTGGACGCGGAGGATGTCTATCGCGGCATCGCCAAAACCATCGAACCCTGGGACCTTGGGATCATCAAAGGCAGGCACCAGCCGCCGATCTACTACCCCGCGGACGATCCTATGATCTGCGAGCTGATGGATGTCTACCGCAAGCATACCGGAGATGAGGAGAGTCAGCCCATGGTCATCGGCGGAGGCACCTACGCCCGCGCCATGCAGGGCATCGTCGCCTTCGGCGCCAGATTCCCCGGCAAGCCCGAACTGGGCCATCAGAAAAACGAAAAGATCGCCGTGGACGATCTCGTCCTGCTGGCGAAGATCTACGCGGAGGCCATCGTCCGGCTGGCAGGAGAAGCAGCGCCTGAGGCAAGCGAAACGGCAGCGCCAGAAAACGATGAGGCGCCGGCCGAAACCGGCGAGACGGCTGTGGCAGGAGAAGCAGCGCCTGAGGATACCGCAGCCACGGCACCCGAAGCCGACACGCCTGCGGACCCGTCCTGACGGCATCCGGGCGGAAGGAGAAGCATATGGAATCCGGCAAGCAGAAGAGAACCTTCGGGCAGTGGGCCCGGGACAGGAAGATCTTTCTGATCGTCCTGTGTTCTTCGATTGCCTTTTCCGCTGCCCTTGCCGGCCTCTTATACTACGTCAATTTCATTACTTACGATATTACGATCCAGATCGACAATAAAGTCGCCCCCTGCCAGACCCGGTCCAAAACGGTGGGTGCTGTGCTGAAGGAAGTCGGCTTCAAGGTGGAGGAGTACGACATCGTGGAGCCGGGCCTGAAGAAGCACCTCCGGGACGATCTCACTGTTGAGGTGAAGCAAGTCGACAAGGTGGAAGAACAGGCCGAGGAGACCACTCCCTTCAAAACCGTGAAGGAGGATGACCCGGAACTGAACAAGGGAACCACCGAAGTCACCCGGAAGGGCAAGAAGGGCAAGGATCTGGTCACTTATCTTGTCACCTACACCTCCGGCAAAGAGACTGCCCGGGAGGAGATCGACCGTGAGACCATAAAAAAACCCGTGGACAAGATCGTCCACGTGGGTATTCGGGAGCATATCGACGGTTTCGCCTACACCCGCAAAGAAGTTTTCCAGGCCACTGCCTATTCCGGTGGCGGCAGAACAGCCACCGGCACGCGGGCCAGAGTCGGCGAAATCGCTGTGGATCCCAGAGTGATCCCCCTGGGAACCACAGTTTATGTTGAAGGTTTCGGTCCTCTTCGGGCGGAGGATACCGGCGGTGCCATCAAAGGTCACATCATCGATATCTACATGAGTTCCAACGCCGCCTGCCGTCGCTGGGGGCGCCGGAACGTCACCGTCTACCTGCCCTGACTTCCCTGACCGGGCGTTTGGACCGGGCCGGCTGACCAGCCTTTGCGCGGGCGATCCGCGCGACTCATCATTTCGCTTTCAGATCGTGCATCAGCGCGTCGTAGGACATGCACATGACATTGTCCGGTTTTACCTTGTCCCATACCGCCTGATCGCCGCCGCTTCCGTTGTAGAGAATAACCTGCAGCGTATCGTCCAGGATGCCTTTGAACTTCGTCACGTACTTGTCGTAGGTGATGCCCTCACCGTCCTGGAGATATTCGGAGCTGTCCAGTTCCTCCTCATCGTCCGGATTATAGGTGGTGTGGATCGCGCCCTCCGTGACGCCAATGCGCCTGCACTTACCCTTCTTGCCCAGCTTGTACTCGTTCATCGTATCCCAGGAATCGTACTCCTGGTCGATGTTAGCGTAGATGGCGAACCTTCCCTTCTTTTTGGTGTTGAAGATCGCGTAGCTGGAATCCTCCGAAGAAACATCGTAGAAGGCGTCCGTATACTGGGTGCCGCGGTTCTGACACTCGTACTTCACTTCTTTTGACTTGCCCTTCACGGTGGTGTAGATGTG
>CACXCQ010000209.1 GCA_902766185.1 uncultured Eubacteriales bacterium | reverse complement strand
AGGGTCTTCACCAGGCCCAGTACGGTTTCCTTGATGATGCCCTCGACGAAGGGGGCCATGGGTACGTCTTCTCCATTGAACTTCAGCGTGACGTCTTTTTCTCCTGCTTCTTTCATTTCTGTTTTGCTCCTTTCGTGTTTCCGGGTGTTTCCGGGCGGGTCGCGGGTAAACCGGCGAACTCACTTCCCGGGTGCGTCAAAGTTCCGTGCAGTTCCCCAAAACCAGGTCGGCCAGCTGCCCGATGTCCGTCATGGCGCTGACCACCGGCAGGCCTTCGAACTGAGTCATTTCGTTGGCGATGACTCCGGAGTAGGCTATGGTCTGGTCATCCCGGCGCCGGCGAAGGTCCTCCTCCGTTTTCCCGGTGACGACGTTCGCAACCGGGATGCCGAGGTCGCCTTCCGCGACAACGATGTCCTCGGAGAACAGGTCCAGAAGATCACGGACTTCTCTGCGGTGCTGGTACAGCACTGCGGTCTGCTTCGGTCCGGAGACGATGACGGTGGACGCGCCAGCCTTTGCGTGGCGCCAGCTATCGGTGTTCTCCTGGTCCGCCTGGTACCCCTCGAAATGGATGTCCTTCGAGCTGCCCACCGTATAGCCGCGGCGCACCAGCTCCTCGATCAGGCGGGTGCACGTGGTCGTCTTACCCGTCTTCTTGTATCCCTTGATCACAACGATCCGCATATCAGCCTCCTGCTACCCGGGACCAGGCCTTCAGCTCATCGCCGTCTTCCAGCCGGTCGTAGATCATGCATCGTTTTCCGTTGCGCACAACGAAGCCGAAGTTCTTGATCTCCCTGTAATTCATCCCGATGCACTGCAGCGCTTCATCGCACGTGCAGCCGTCCGGCACCTCCACGATCCGCTCCTTTTCGCCGGGCATGTATTTCTTGAGCGTGCCCCGCATGGTGATCGTAATCTTCATTTGATGCGTTCTCCTTTCCTGACCAGTGTACCACAAAACCGGCCGTTAAGTCTTCCTAAAAAAGACGGCCCGAAGCATTTCGCTCCGGGCCATATAGACAATCAAACGGAGTCCAAAAAACTCAAGCAAGCAAAACGTTTGACTGACTAACTGAATTGGTCCTCTACAGCTCGTCCAGCATTTCCTGCGGCAGGCATCCGTTCTCATCCCAGCCCATGATCTCGAAGTACTGGCTGAGCATATCCTGGAAACCTTCCTCGGTCATGACCTGGCCGTCTGCCGGTCCGCCCTTCAGCGGATCCTTGAAGAGTCTCTGCGGAACTACGTCGTCCGCCCGGGTGAATCCTTCTCTCTGGTTGAAGGCACGGCCGATGTTCAGCACACGGCGGCCGACCACGCCCATCTCCTCTTCGGTCCATTCGCGACCGGTGATCAGCGTCAGCAGCTCCGCCATGATGGCGTAGTCCACGGAACCCCACAGGTCGCAGAGGCAGCAGGAGAACTTGATGGCGTTGAACTCGCCCAGATCGTACAGGACCTGGCCCTTGCCCTCGTGGGTGTACGGCGGGCAGGATGCCTCGAACACCTCTTCGTTAGCTGTATAGGAACGCATATGGCAGGCGCCACGGTCGGATACCGCGTAGGATGCCGCCATACCGAAGCTGCCCCGGGGTTCATACTGGGGGAACTCCAGTCCCTTGGAATGCATGGCAAAGTCTGTGCCGCCCCATTTCTCGGAAGCGACCTTCACGCCGTCCGCCAGCTCCGCGCCGGCGCCGCGGCGATAGGCCATATCCTCGATGATGGCCAGCATCTCCTCTTCGTTGCCGAAGTGGACGCCAAAGTCGTGGATGCCCTTCTCCGCCATCTCCATGGCCCAGGCCACGGTGACGCCGGTACTGATGGAGTCCATGCCGAGGTCATCCACCAGCTGGTTGTATTTTACGTTGTGCTCGATGCTGGCGATGTCGCACTGAGGTCCGGAGGCCGCTGTGGTCTCGTACTCGGGGCCTTCTACGATGGCGTCGCCGACCTTCATGAAGTTGCCGCAGCCCAGGCCGCAGGATCCGCAGCCTCTCTTGCCCAGGCGGTACTTCTTCATGACCGCGCCGTTGTAGGTATCCCACTTGACGTCGGTGGCCGCGCTGAAGTTGTGGGCCGGCAGGATGCCGCCGTCGTTACAGGCTTCCAGGAACGCGTAGGTTCCTTCGTCGAACACGTACTCGTTGTCCTCGGACAGGCAGTTCTCGTGGAAGATCTCCAGGATCCGGTCGGTAGTCTCCTTGATGTTCGGGACGTTGACCGCGCCGGTTCCCTTGATCAGGATAGCCTTCAGCTTCTTGCTGCCCATGACAGCGCCGATGCCGCCGCGGCCGGCCTGCCGGTAGTAGTCGCTGTTGATGCAGGAGATGTAGTTCAGGTTCTCTCCCGCAGGACCGATGGACAGGCAGCTGAATTCTGTTCCGTATTCCTCGATGAGTTTCTTTTCCGCGGCGTGGGAGGTCATGCCCCACAGTTCTCCCGCGTCATGGAAGGTGATCTTGTCGTCCTCGATCACGATGTAGGAGGGCTTATCCATCTGTCCCTCGAAGACCACCATATCGTATCCGGCGAACTTCAGGCGGATGCCCGCGTGACCGCCGATGGAGCAGTCGTTCATGGTCCCGGTGGCCGGCGACTTGGCCGCTACCGACAGCTTGCCGGAGCAGGGAATGGGAGTTCCCGACATGGGACCGGTGGTCAGGTACAGATTGTTCTCCGGGCCCAGGGGGTCGATCCCCGGCTTCATATCCTCGTACATGTAACGGATCGCCAGTCCCTTGGATCCCACGTATTTCTCAGCGAACTCCATGTTCAGGGGTTCGGTTCTCGATTCCTGTTTCGTGCAATCGATGCGAAGCACCTTGTTCTGATATGCAGACATGATCATGGATGCCACCTCCTATTCAAACGTCAGGGCGCCGTGGGGACAGGCCTTGACACAGTTCGGATCACCTTCGCAGGTATCGCAGATGTACGCCATCTTCTCGCGGATCTGGACAACATGCTTCGGGCACTTCTTCGCGCAGAGGCCGCAGCCTTTGCACTTCTCGGGATCCACGTGGATCCAGCCGTTGTCCATGTCGATGGCATCGAACGGACACGCCTTCATGCACATCCCGCACAGGATGCAGTAATTATCGATGTACTTCAATGAGCCGTCATCGTAGCAGGTCTCGATCGCGATCCGTGCCTTCGAAGGAACGTACGCGCCCTCCTTGTAGGCGGAACAGACCTGCGAACACAGCTGGCACCCGATACAGAGCGCCTTCTTGAATTTCAAACGTTTTGTCGCCATAGTTCATCTCCCTTATAAACACTTTTCCTTTTGCAGTCCGTGCCCCTGCCCGGAATAAAAAAGCAAAGGCAAACCAGACGGTCTCCTTTGCGCAATGGCGGGCACCGGGATCACTCCCGATACCTATCGCTCTGACCCGCACGCCGCGCGTGTCGGGAAAGAGTCGGAGTCTTTTGTTTATTATAGAATATTTTCAGAATAATAGCAAAGCATTTTTTTGCTGCTTTTGGGGTCGTCCTTTGCGAAATCAGTCCTCCAGCTCGATGCGCTCCACCATCCGCACCCACCAGGCGGAATCCGAACCGGGGATGACGATCCGCACCGGGGCGTCCTCCTCTCCCAAAGGCTGGCCATCGATGCCGAAGGCAAGGATGACTTCGGCGTCCCCCACAACGCTCAGGTCCAGCTTCGCGTCGTAATCGTCCCGGCCATAGACCCGGATCTTCTTCACCTCGCCCGGAGACATCCCGAACTGGGCCAGCACTGTGTCCAGCGTCGGCCCGGTGGCCCGGACCTTCCCGATCTTATCGCTGGTGCTCTCCGCGCTCTTCGTGATGCAGTCCATCCCTTTGAGGTCGCTGACGGTGAGGGTGATGTCCTCGTCCGTGATGCCGGAGATCGCTATGGTCTCGTCCGCGTATCCGGAGATGTCGATGTCATCCGTGCCGCAGCCGGTCAGTCCCAAAGGCAGGGCCAGCGCCAGCGCCGCCAGGACCGCCGGGATCACAAACAGGCGGAACTTCTTTCGTTTATTCTTCCACAACATAATATTTCCCTGTTGCCGGATCCTGATATACCCGGCCCATATCCTTCAGGTTCTCCGTAACTTCCGCGTCCTCTTCTATGCTTTCGCCGATGTTCTCCACCTCGTACTTCACGTTGGGCTGCTGGGTGATCTCTCCCGTCTCGCTGACGTTGACGTTCCAGCTGATGATCAGCGCCAGCAGAAGGCCGCAGGCGAAGACCAGCATGGCGTCGGCCATGTTGCCCACTCCCTCCATGGGGCTGAAATCCTCGCTGAGCTCCTTCATGCGAAAGGAGCCGTTCTTCGGGTCCATTCTCATCACAGATACCTCCCCTTCGGTTCCGACCCGGGCGCAGTGACCGGCTGAGCAGCCGGTTGCTGTCCGCTGTGCTCCGCAGCCTGCTTCTGTCCCTGGATCTGCCGGTAAGCCTTCTTGCGTTCCGCCGCCTGCACGTTCAGGATGGTCTCCATGATGGTCTGGGTCCAGGACATGTACTGCTCGTACCAGCCTTTGCGGATTCCGGAGATGAAATAGGAAACGGCGCCGCTGACCAGACCTGCGATGGTGGTGTCGAAGGCGATCATCAGTGAGTCCGAAAGGGTCTTCGTGTCGCCCTGGCCGAGAGCGATCAGGCCAGGCCCCAGGGGGATCAGCGTTCCCATCAGGCCGAACATGGGCGCGATCCGGGCGACCAGATCCGTCACCTTGACGATCCGGCGGTAGCGGTACTCTTCGTCCGCCGCGATCTGCCTCGCCAGCGCTTCCCGCAGATCATCCGGCAGCGCTGTCCGCTTCACCACCTCCTGGTAGGCTTCCTTCTGCCGCTTCAGCAGGCCGCTGTCGTCGATGATCCTCTGGACCTCGCTGATGCTCTTGCCGTGAAGGCTGTCCACCAGTTCCGGAATGCTGACCTTGAGCAGCCGGCGTTCCGTGAAGGCTTCCACCAGAAACCCGCCAAGCATGCCGATGGTCAGCAGGATCAGGGCCAGCAGTATGATGACCGTGGGGATCTGCAGTGATCCCGCTACCATTCGCAGTGTGTCGATAAATACATTAGACATTATTGCTATCCCTCCAACGGATTATTGTTGTGTAAGTGCATCTTTGTGTCTGCGCGTCAGCGCTTCCATCCCATTTTGATGCTGCGGAACCGCCGGAACCGGTGGATGCCGCCTATCCCGCAGGCGGCGAGCGCCGTGGCTGCTGTTCCCGCAGCAGTTCCCTTCCTGTGCTTATCGGCTTCTTTCAGAGCCGTTGTATCTTCCTCCATAGCGTGGACATCCGCCTCCTCCGGAGGTTCTTCCTTTATCTCCGCCCCCAGGCTGATTTCCCGCATGTGGATGGTCTTCGCGGGTTCCTCGCGACCGCCCGCCTCTGGCTTTGTCTGCAGGCCGACAGAAGATGTGGTCGGCTTTGGCGGCGGCGCCGTCGGCTCCTTCCGCGTGGCGCTGGCTGTCTTGTCCTGCTGGCTCGCCTCTTTGCTGCCGTTGAGGACCACCGAAGCGCTCATGCCGTTTGCCGCCTGAACCGTGATCGTCACCTCACCTTCCTTATGGATGGTGACGTTTCCCTTCTGATCTACCGTGGCGATCTGCGGATCGCTGCTGGACCAGGTCAGTTTGCCAAGCGCTTTGCCGTAGTCATCCGCGAAAAGCTCATCCCCCTGGATAAGTATGGTCAGCTTCGTGACGCTGCCCACCTTCATGTCGGAAGATCCCGGGTCGATGCCGATCCCTTCCACAGGGGATCCGGCGAGCGTCACGTCGATTCCGTAGATGCTGTGGACCGAATCCATGGAGGATACGTCTCCCCCGTCCTGTCCCGGGCGGGTCTGCTGTCCTTCCATAAGCGGCGACTGGCCCATGCAGAATCGGAAGGTCTCCTTCGTACCCAGCGAAAGATCCTCCGCATGGACGCCCGGCGCTTTGGTGGCGCCGAAGGTCAGGGCCAGGATCGACGGCACTTCATACCCGTCCGCCAGCGCTCCTTCCAGCGGCGTCAGCACCGTTCCGTCATCGCTCCGCTCGTAGTTCGACGACAGGTTCGGGTAGTAGTATCTGCCTCCGGAAAGGTGCTGTTCCACGGTGAAGTTCCTGGTGTATCCGTCCGTGGTCCGGAAGGTGATGTTCTTCACCGAGCCGGGGTCGATCCCGGCGCTCTGGATGATGGCCAGCACCTCCGGGCCATAGGCCGCCATGGACATGACGGTGCCTACGTTCGTCACGTTCGAATAGTACCAGTTCTGCGCCCCCATGGCCTCCAGCTCGCCGCGGGTGAACCGGGCCTTCTCCCGGATCATGTCTCCCCGCTCTCCGAAGTACTGGACCCGGACGCTCAGGACCTCTCCCGCAGTCTCCGCGGAAGCTTTTTCCGCGAGGACCGGCCAGAGCACGAAGCACTGGCTCAGCAGGACCGCCAGGGCGAGTGCTGCCGCGGCAAAACGGCGGATGGTCCGCCGGATATCTGTCCCAGCCCGCCGGATGTTTGTCCCGGCCCGTCGCGCCGGATATTCACTTGTCCCGGTTTTCCTGCCTTTGTCCATCGCTTCATTCCCGCCGACCGGCTGCCGCTGCCCGGCTGCCTTACCCGGCTCTAGTATCCGAGCTCCTCCCGGTCAAAACTCCTGCCGTAGGTCAGCTCATAAAAATCGTTCACATGCTGCTCCAGGGTCTTCTCGTCCAGAAGCTCCGGATGCATCACGTGCATCATATAGTCGATGCCCAGGGCGCTGACTGCACCGGGGAATTCCCAGGAGTCCGCCTCTGCGGGCATCTCATAGACGTTGCCATTCTTCACGGCGGTCACCTCCGCCCAGGTGGGATCCTTCAGAAGATCCTTCGCCGAGTACACCGCGCTCTCGCTGTTGGTGATGAAGATGTAATCCGGATTCCATGCGAAGATCTGCTCGGTCCCCGCCGTGGGCCAGAGCTCCGTCGCCTCCAGGTCCTTCGCGCAGTTGACCGCTCCGGCCAGCTCCAGCATCCTTCCCTGGAGCATGGAGCCGTCCGCCACCTTGCCGATGGATGTTCCCATGACGATGGCCGAAGGCTTCCGGGCATCCGTCAGCTGAGCCGTCAGTTCCTCTGAAGCCTTGATCCTGGCGTTGTAGTCGTCGATGAGCTGCTGCGCCTTTTCCTCAGCGCCGCACACCTTCCCCAGAAGATCCAGCGCCGCCACCATGTCTTCGGGCGTCTCCACTTCGATGCCGACAGCCGGAATGCCGATGTTCTCCACCGCGTCCAGAGTCTTCACATCCGACGCTTTGTGGATGAACAGGTCCGGGGCCAGCTGTGCCAGGGCTTCGATGTCCGCTACGCCTTTGCCCACATCCGCCGCCTCCGCAAGTGAAGGCTGCAGTTCCTCAAGGAATGGCTCGCTCTTGCCGATGCCGGTGATCTTGTCCCCCTGATCCAGACTCAGCAGGAACCGGATCACCACACGGTAACAAAGCGCGATGCTCCGGGGCTCCTTCTTCACCGTCACCTCCCGGCCGGCCTGATCCACGATGGTCAGGGTGTCCTCCGTCTCCGCCAGAACAGTGCCCTCCGCCGCGCCGCTCCCCGACGCAGCCGGATCGCTATCCTCTCCGCTGCCGCATCCCGACATGCAAAAGCAGGTCAGCGCCAGGACGACACCCACCAGAAGAATCGCCCACCGGCGGAGGCCCCGGACGGGCCACTGCGCCCTTCGATCATTTACCTTCATCGCTGTTTTCTTCTCCACTCCCTTTATCCTCCGTCAGTCCCGGCACGAGGCAGGCGGTCCTGCCCAGCTGCTCGATCCACATCAGGTAGAGGTCGATCCCGTAGATCTGGCGCAGATGCTCCTCGGTGACGATCTCCTGGCTGGGCCCCTGCAGGATCTGTCCGTCCTTGCCCACGATGGCGGCCCGGTCTCCCAGGAGCAGCGCGTGATCCGGATTGTGGGTGGTGATGATCACAGAGAACCCTTCGTCCGCCATGGCCCGGACCCGGCGCAGCACCCGCTGCTGGTTGCCGTAATCCAGATGTGCCGTGGGCTCATCAAAAAGCACCGCCTTCGGCCGCTGGGCGATAGCCCGGGCGATCAGCACCTGCTGGCGCTCGCCCCCGCTCAGGTTCCGGTAGGATTTCTCCGATAGATCCGCGATGCCCATGCTCTCCAGCACCTGGCGGCAGATCCGCTCGTCTTCTTCTTTCGGTCGGGCGAACATGCCCATCCTGGGCGTCCGTCCCATCAGAACGAAGTCCAGCACCCGGTAATCAAAGGCCGGCGTGTGGACCTGGGGAACGTACCCCACGAGGCGGGCGATGTCCCGCTCGCTCATCTGTTCCAAAGGCTGTCCGCAGAGGCGGATGCTCCCTTCCTGGGGAACGAGCAGCCCGGCCATGCAGCTGAGCAGCGTGGTCTTGCCGGCGCCGTTAGGCCCCAGGATGCAGAGGATCTCTCCTTCGCCCAGAGTCAGGTTCGCGCGGTCCAGCACCTTGCGCTCCATCCCCGGATATGAAAATGTCAGGTTCTCGATCTCGTAAATCATTGCAATGTCCGCCTCTGTCGGTATAGCAGCCACGCGAAGACCGGCGCGCCGATGATGCCGGTCAGGATGCTCACAGGCATCTCCGCAGGGCCGATGATCCGGGTCACGGTGTCCACCAGCAGCATGAAGATCCCACCCATGAGGATCGACGCCGGCAGCAGCACCCGGTTATCGGAGCCCACCAGCATCCGCCCGAAATGGGGGATCACCAGACCGATCCATCCGATGGTCCCGGCCACGCAGACGGCTCCGGCGGTCAGCACGGTGGCGCATACGATGCACAGCCCCCGCAGCAAGGAGACCTTCGCCCCGAGACTCTTCGCCTCCTGCTCTCCAAGGGAGAGGACGTTGATCCACCAGGCCAGCAGAAGCAATACCACCGCCGCCGCGATGCTCAGCGGCAGCACCGAAAGCAATGTCCGGTTATCCACGTAGGCGAAGCTTCCCAGCTGCCAGTAGGTGATGGCCGCCAGCTGTGTCTGGGGATCCGCGATGTATTTGATGAATCCCAAAATGGACGTCATGACGCCGCTGACGATGATCCCCGCCAGCACCAGCATGATGTTGGAATCCGTCCGAAGCAGCCGGGGGATCATCACCGTCAGGCTCACCGCCAGAACGCCCCCGAAGAAAGCGAATGCCTGGACGATCACCGCTGCCGCCGACAGCAGGATCGCGATGGCCGCCCCAACGCAGGCTCCCGCGGAGACCCCCAGGAAATCCGGCGATACCAGCGGATTTCGGAAGATGCTCTGATACACCGCGCCGGACAGGGCCAGCGCCGCGCCCACGACGCAGCACGCCAGAGTCCTGGGCAGCCGCACCCCCAGCAAAAGCTTCGCGTCCATGGGGTCCGCTCCGCTGTCCCCGCCGAAGATGCTGCCCGTCAGGATCCGGAACACCTCGCCCACGGACAGGGAGTATTTGCCCACGCAAAGGCAGGCAAGGATCAGCGCCAGCAAAACGGCAAAAAGGGCCAGGTTAACTGGCCATCTCTTTTTGCTGTATTCCGTTGACGTCCGATGCGCTGTCATTTCAGATTATTTAACCGTTACCTTCTTTATTTTGGAATACTTTGAGTATACCACAGACCCCCTGACTTTCGTATAGGCACGGAGCTT
>CACXCQ010000208.1 GCA_902766185.1 uncultured Eubacteriales bacterium | reverse complement strand
GATCCGGGAAGCCAGGCGGGAGCCCTGCGGTCCGATCCGGTGCAGACACAGGTGCTGGAGACAGAGAACCTGCGGTGCACATTCCCGGCCACCGTAACGGTAACGGCGCCGCAGGGAGGCAGTAGATGGGCGATCTCTGGTGCTTCGACCGATGATGTGGTGACCTTCACCCAGCTGAAGGAAGGCCCCGTAGGTGAAGGCATCGTCGCGGATCACTGCACCGTGGTGCTGGATCCGTCGGAGAAGGCGATCGAGCTGGACGGGGGGCAGGTCTTTCTGGATGACGCTGTGCTGCAGATCGATGAAGGCAACCCGGTGAAGATCACGGCGGAAGGGAGAGCGATCGATTTTAGGGGAGACAAAGCCAGAATTACCGGCGCGGGTACCCTGCAGACCACCGTGATCAACGCCAGTACAGATACCTTCACGGTCGACGGGACCACCGTAGAACTGCTCAGTAACCGAGTGCTTGGCGGTGGTTATGTTATTTTTGCCGACGGGTCATTGATCCTCGATAATGGCGCTGTGATGAGGACAGAAGAAGGCTTCACCTCGGGCTATCAGAAACAGTTTGACGGCAGTGAAGAGACTTATACGTACCCGGAAATCCATAATCTGGTGTATACGAATGGCCTCTATCTGCGAAACGGGTCCGAGTTGAGCATGGATATCAGCAGATGCCTCGATGATCTGGACAGACTCTTAGAGGATGAGAACCTGACCGAGAGTCAGAAAAAAACTGCGGTAAATGAGTTCATCGAATCTATCCGCGAAGTAGAAGGTCTGGTCTCGAGCGAGACCACTCTTTCCGTTACCGGACAGTCGAAGCTGAAGATCAAAGGGTTCGTAAAACTGCTGCGGGTCCAGGACAATGTATCCGTGGTAGGAGACGGCTCGACTATCGAAGTGGACAATCAGGCATACTTTGATAAGATCGCCACCTTAAACCGGCCGTCCGAAAAGGAGCTGGCGGAGCTGCAGCTTCAGTATTCCAGGCTGACAGAAATGCAGGAGGAGCTGCAAAGGCTGGGCGAAGAAGTGGGCACGGACGATCCGGCATATAAGCAAAAAGAGGCTGAGCTCCAGGACCTGCAGACGGAGTACCAGCAAGCATATAGTCGGCTTGACGAGATGTCCCTCAGCTACGGTGATCTGACCTATCTCGTGCAGGCGGGACACACTTCGATCACCGACGGTGCGAAGGTCTCCCTGAACGGGTTCCTTCCCGCCTGGGCATGTTCAGTGAATAAGGAATCGACAGCAGCAGGCATCCATGTGGAAAACGCCGAGTTCTCTATCGTGGAGGATATCCCGGAGGAGTATCGGGAAGCGTTCTTCATCAAGGTCACACCGCCGTATACCGATGAGAGGGCGGATTGGCTGCTCTACAATTACAATGAGTATCATTCGCAATACTATTTGGAGGGGCCCCTCGCAGAGTTCGTCAACAGTACGGTTCAGATCACGACAAATGCGGCTCGTGAGAAAATCGCGCCCAACAGTAGCAGCACCCATTACACCACTTATGATTTCGATGGAATCGTGACGTACACCAATGACGACTGCAGAACACCGCTGCTGATCAAGGGCGGCGATGTCGAGATCTACGGCGGAGGAACCAGGCCGGCGCTGGGACTGATGGTAGGGACCAAAGGCGGAAGCGTATGCGCGGCGGTGGAGGCCATGGAAGAGCCTCTGCAGATAGATAAGGGTGACCAGCCCAGGGCGATCACGAGTACGGCATTGCTCAACGCCGGAGAAGCCAACTACCTGTCGCCGAGCAGGAAGTCCTACTTCCACAGCCACCCCTATGTTTCCGGTATCGACGTGGTCTACAAGGCCACCAAGGGCGGCAAGGTCGGTTATTCGGCGGAAGCAACGGATTCGTCGCTGACCCAGACCATCGACAAGAAGAACGGAGAACTCAGCGAGGTGCTCGCCGTTGCGGATGAAGGGTATGATTTCTTCGCCTGGTATGACGCAGAAGGAAAAGTTGTCAGCTTCGAAGAGTCCCTGCTTGT
>CACXCQ010000207.1 GCA_902766185.1 uncultured Eubacteriales bacterium | reverse complement strand
TACGGCGCGCTGTCATCTCTGGTGGCGATCCTGATCTGGTTCTTCTTCCTGGCCTGGGTCCTGTTCTTCGGGGTCCTGTGCAACAAGGTCTGGGAGGACACCAAGACTCCCTTCAGCAAACGGCGGCCGCCGGAGCATCTCATTCTGGAGGAGGAGTGGCGGCACAGCAAATTCGATGCTGACCCCAAGGAGGTCGGCCTGGGAACCATCAAGGACATTCTGATGGGCGAGGATCAGCTGTCGGCGAAAGAAAAGCAGGTGGACTGGAACCCGAACGAGAAAAAGGCGGAGAACGAGGAGCCTGCGGAAGAGGAGTCTGCGGAGGAGAAGCCTGCGGAAGAGAAGCAGGAGACCCCGTCGGAATAGGGACCGGAGCTCCGGAAAAAAGGACAGAAAAAACTGCTGCATCCGCAGAGCGTGCGTCGCAGCAGTTTTATTATGCTCTTGTCTCAGGTCCGGCGGTCTATTTATTCCGTCCGCAGCAGTGCTTGTATTTCTTGCCGCTTCCGCAGGGGCAGGGATCGTTGCGGCCGATCTTCGGGCCTTCCCGGCGGACAGTTCTCGATGCCCGGTATTCCTTGGCGATCTCCGCCATCTTCTCTTCGCCCAGGATGGTCTCCCACTGGGGAAGGCTGTACAGGTATTCCGCATCGGCTTTCAGCATGTTGAAGAACAGCTTTTCCGGTACGATCTTAAGATCGATCGGAGTGTCTTCATCGAAGTCTTCGAGCTGGTTGCTGTTCTCGATGCTCTCGTTGATCCCATCCAGGAATCCCATGAAGATCACGGGGCGCACTTCATACTTTTCCGCCAGCTCTCCCAGAGTGCCGGTCATGGGCTCCTCCGGGTGATCCAGCAGGTCGCTGTAGATCTTCGTTTCCGCTTCACTGTATTCTTTCCAGAAATCGTCAAAGGTCGACTTGGTCTGGCCTTCGATCAGTTTTGTCCATTCCTTGAATAATTTCATCGATCGTTCTCCTTTTTTCAGTCGTTTGTCTGTTGCGCAAGATCATGCCTGGGAGCGAATGATCTCCAGTACGTCGCCCATGACGGCGCTGCCGGTGGGCAGGGGGCCGGCTCCGGGACCGTAGAACATCAGATTGCCCACAACGTTGCCTTCCACGAACACGGCGTTGTATTCTCTGTGGACGCCGCTGAGGGGGTGGGTGTCGATGATGCGCATGGGCCGGACTTCATACTTAATGGTCCCGTCCTCCATCCTCTCCGCGTAGGCGATGAGCTTGATCAGCTGGTTTTTCGCCCGGGCGTCTTCGATGTCAGACGCAGTGATCTCCGTGATGCCCTTCGTTGGGATGTCCTTGGGGTGGACGTAATGATCGAACATCAGCGCCATCAGGATGCTGAGCTTATTGGCCGCGTCGATCCCTTCCACATCCGCGGTGGGGTCGGCTTCGGCGAAGCCCTTGGCCTGGGCGTCCTTCAGCACTTCCTCATAGGGCAGCCCTTCAGAGGTCATCTTGTCCAGGATATAGTTGGTGGTGCCGTTGACGATGCCCAGCACCCGGTTGAATTTATTCGCGCGGAGGCAGCCGGTCAGTGCGGTCAGCACGGGAATCCCGCCGCCGACGCTGGCCTCGAACCGCAGCTGGACGCCGCCTTCCTCCGCGGCCTCCATCAGGCGGTGATAGCTGGCAGCCACAGCAGCCTTGTTGGCCGTGACCACGTGTTTGCCGCTGCGCAGGGCCTGCTCGATCATCGTGGACGCGGGCTCGATCCCGCCCAGAAGTTCGATGACGATGTCGATCTCCGGATCCGCGAAAATATCCTGGGGATCGGAGACGAACTTCTCCCGGGGCACATCGATATCCCTTTCTCTGTCGATGTCCTTTTCCAGGATCTTCACGATATTGACAGCAGCGCCTGCGGACGCTTCGATCTCGTCCCGGTTCATCTCCAGGACCTTATAGGTGCCGGTTCCGATATTGCCCAGACCCAGCAGTCCGATCTTGATCTCTTTCAAAACGATTCCCTCCATTACTATACTTTATTAATCAACGTTACCATTCTACACGAAGTCAGGGAAAAAGTCACCAAAAAAACTGCAAGGCGGCGGAGGGTATCCTGCCGGAAGGACAGCACCCGAAAAAACGTGCCGCTTCCGCCTCCGGGGTGGTATACTGAAACGGTACACGAAACGGATACGGCAAACAGGATACGAGGAAAGATAAAATGGCGCTTCATATCGTACTGGTGGAACCGGAGATTCCGCCAAACACCGGAAATATAGCCCGAAGCTGCGCGGCCACCGGCAGCGTGCTCCATCTGGTAGAACCCCTGGGCTTCTCCATCGACGACCGCAGCCTGAAGCGGGCGGGACTGGACTACTGGCCATACGTGAAGGTGGAGGTCCACGAAAGCCTTGACCAGTTTTTGCGTGAATACGAAGACCGGCGGGAAAGAATGTTTCTCGCCACCACCAAAGGGAGCCGGCGGTATACGGAGGTGGAGTTTCGGGATGAGGACATGATCCTCTTCGGCAGGGAGACCGCGGGGCTGCCCCGGGATCTCATCGCCGCCAACCGTGAGCGCAGCATCCGGATCCCCCTGAGCGAGGATACCCGGCTCAGGTCCCTGAACCTGTCCAACTCCGTGAGCATCGTGCTGTTCGAAGCCCTCCGGCAAATGGGATTTCCCGACCTGGAGTAGGGCGAGTTTCTTGACATCTCTCTATTCGAATGCGATAATAACTATAACTGTGCATGAGTATGCACAACGATATTTTTGATGCTTTGAATCAAGATCCGGAGAGGCCTCTCATGATTACTAATCGCAATACAAAACAGAAGATCATCGCGGTGCTGACAGCCGTGATCATCGCGTGCACGATGTACATGCCCATTTCCATTTTCGCGGCGGAGGCCCCACAGGATCAGGAGACCCCGGCGGTGAAGGCACAGGCGGAAGAGCAGAGCGATAAGGAGCAACCTGCCGCGGAGAAGGATAACGACGCGCAAAAGCAGGACAGCGCAGAAAGCGAGAGCGGTGAGCAGACGAATAATGAGACCGGAGATGACGGTGCCGAAAGCGTCGAGAGCCGGGAGGCGGAGACCGCAGCCGTTGACAGCGACGGCAAAACCTCGGATGAAGACCCCGCGGAAGAGTCCGATGAAGAGCAGCCCGGTGCCCTGACGCTGACCAACGATGACACCCCCTATCTGGTGAAGGTGACCTGCGGCAAAGGCGCGGGGATCCCTGAGGGCGCGAAGCTGGCGGTCCGGGAAAAGCCGGAAGCGGACTACATCGATCAGGCGGAGAACGAGCTGGATGCCGGCAAGGTCTCCTATGCGGTATTTCTGGACATCAGCATCGTGAAGGACGGAGAGGAGATCCAGCCCTCCGCCGATGTGGACGTGGAGGTCACCCTGAAGGATCTGCCGGATGAGGAAAGCGGCAGGCTGGAAGCCGTCCACTTCGACGATCACAGCAGCGATGAAGTCGAGACGGTGAAGTGCCGCGCGGAGGATGACACCGTCAGATTCCAGGCGGACGGATTTTCGGTATACGGCTTCCTTTACACCGTAGAATTCAGCTACGGAGAATATGCGTTTGAGATCAGAGGTGGGGAGGAGATCCTGCTCAGCCAGGTTTTTGAGCAACTGCACATCGACGAGGATCTGACGGGCAGCACAACGGAGTGCAGCTCGCCGGAGCTGTTCCGGATCGATCCCGTGATGGAGGACGGGGATACCGTGACCGACTGGAACCTGAAGAGCCTGAAGGCTTTTGATACGGAGGAGACTCTGACCGTCGATCTGGCGGATGGGGATGTTGTGGTCCTCAAGCTGACCGATGACGCGGAACCGGTCGAAACGGGGTGGGGCAACGCCTCGCAGACCGTCAAATGGGAAAGGTACGAGAACGGGGATCTGGTCTTCTCCGTCGTTGAGGGTGCCGGCGAAGGCGCGGAAAGGGCCATCACCCGGCTCCTGAAGCAGAACGGAACGACTTCCGCGAAAAATGATCTTCGCGCTTCGACCACGAAGATCATCCTGAAGGACGGAATCACCGGAATCGGCTGGACCGCTCTTTACGACGCCTCAGGATATGAGCCCCTGTATTCCGATGAATACACGGTAAACCGGGACGAAACCGGCATATTCCAGGATTTCGCCAAGCTGGAAACGGTGGAGACCTGCAGCAGCATCGAGAGGATCGGCTGGAGCGCCTTCCGCAGGTGCAACGCTCTGACCAGTTTCGATTTCTCGAAGCTGACGAATCTCAAAGAGATCATGAACCAGGCCTTCAGCCCCTGCGGCCTGACCAGCGTGGATCTTTCCGCATGTACAAAACTGAAGACCATCTACGCCTCAGTGTTCAGCACGAACAGCGATCTGACCAGCATCGTGCTTCCCGAAGGCCTCGAAGTGCTGGGGAGCAACGCGTTTTATAAATGCGGATTAGAAAGCATCAACATTCCGTCAACGCTCACCACGATCTGTTACCGCGCGTTCAGAGAATGCGCTGATCTGGAGACCGTTACCTTCGCGGAGAACTCATCCCTCGCCACGATCGAGTACGATGCCTTCAGAATGTGTTCGAGCCTGAAGGAGCTGACGTTACCCGCCTCGGTGACCGGGATCTATTACGATGCCTTTGCGAACTGCTCCAGCCTGGAGTCCCTGACTTTTGAGGACGCGTCGACCCTCACGTGGATGGGCAACAGGATCTTCAACAACTGCGGCAGTCTCGCTACCGTTACGGACGAGGCGACAAAGCAAAGGGCAAAGACGAAGCCTGCGGCGCGGCGTCTCTTTGGCGATTTCCCCACTGAGCCGTCGACTCCCTTCGGGAATACCGCTCTGGAAAGCAGAGACTGGAATCTGGGGGTGCAGGTGAAGGATAAGACCACGACCTATAACGGAAAGGAGCAGGAAGGATACGAGATCAGTTCCGTGACGGGAACGGGGAGCACCATCGATACCGATGAATACAAGATAACCGGCCTGAAGGCAGACCATGTCCTGAGCATGCCGGACTACCAGCCTTCCACCGGAAAGAACGCGGCGACGTACACCAATGGCCAGTTCCCCGATGATCCGCAGATCAAGGCCATGCTTGACGGTTATGACTACGGCATCAACTATGTGATGCCGAATGCACCCGTCGCCGGAAAACTGAAGATCAATAAGCTTCCCCTCCTGAAGGTCAGCGTCACCGGAAAGACCGACTCGAAGCCCTATAACGGAGGTCCGCAGTCGGTGACCGGATACGACTTCGAGGTCACCGAGCCGCAGGATATCCAATATACCGCAGATGATTTCAACTTCAGCGGAACGGCGAAGGCCGAAAGAACCGATTTCGGAACTACCTATATGAATCTGGCGTCAAGTCAGTTCGCCAACACGAACACGAATATCGAAACGGTGCAGTTCACCATCGAAGCCGATGGGTTCATGACCATCACAAAGGCAGACCTGACGGTAAAGGTCACCCCCCAGGAATACGACTATAACGGCGCTCTGCAGGGTGAGGACAACACCACCTACACCACAGGACTGGATCAGAAGGTCGAGGCCACCGGCCTTAAGGGAACCGATAAGCTGACCAGCATCAAGCTGAACGGGCAGAAGAAGGAAGCCGGGGAATATCCCGGAGCCATCGCGGCCAGCGATGCCGCGGTGGGCGAGGCCACCGGCAACTATACCATCACGTATGAAGCGGGCAAGCTGACCATCAAGGCGGCAGAGCTGACGGTAAAGGTCACC
>CACXCQ010000206.1 GCA_902766185.1 uncultured Eubacteriales bacterium | reverse complement strand
CGTTCTCCACCAGGAGCTTCATGATGAAGGGCTTGAACAGTTCCAGTGCCATCTTCTTGGGAAGTCCACACTGATAGAACTTCAGCTCAGGTCCTACCACGATCACGGAACGGCCGGAGTAGTCAACACGCTTGCCCAGCAGGTTCTGACGGAATCTGCCCTGCTTGCCCTTGAGCATATCGGACAGGGACTTCAGCGGACGGGATCCGGGACCCGTGACGGGCCGTCCCCTTCTGCCGTTGTCGATGAGGGCGTCCACCGCCTCCTGCAGCATGCGCTTCTCGTTTCTCACGATGATATCCGGAGCGTTCAGGTCCAGCAGTCTCTTCAGACGGTTGTTCCTGTTGATGACTCTCCGGTACAGATCGTTCAGGTCTGAAGTGGCGAATCTGCCGCCGTCCAGCTGCACCATGGGGCGCAGATCCGGCGGGATCACCGGGATCACATCCAGGACCATCCACTCCGGACGGTTGCCGGAGACACGCAGGGCCTCGATGACTTCCAGTCTTCTGACGATCCGGATCTTCTTCTGTCCGGTAGCCTTGGCCAGCTTTTCCTTCAGGTCAGCGCTGAGCGCTTCCAGGTCTACTCTTTCCAGCAGCTCCTTGATGGCGCCGGCGCCGATGCCCGCCTTGAACTTGATGGCGGGATCGTCCATGGCTTCCCTGTACTGGTTCTCCGTCAGGATCTCCATCTCCGCGAATCCGGAATTGCCCGGATCCGTCACGATGAAGTTGGCAAAGTACAGGACCTTCTCCAGAGTTCTGGGGGAGATGTCCAGCACCAGTCCCATTCTGGAGGGGATGCCCTTGAAGTACCAGATGTGGGATACCGGCGTTGCCAGTTCGATATGTCCCATCCGCTCTCTTCTGACCTTGGCCTTGGTCACTTCGACACCGCACTTGTCGCATACGATGCCCTTGTAGCGGATCCTCTTGTATTTTCCGCAGTGGCATTCCCAGTCCTTGGTGGGCCCGAAAATGCGCTCGCAGTAGAGACCGTCACGCTCCGGCTTCAGTGTCCGGTAGTTGATCGTCTCCGGTTTTGTGACTTCACCATGAGACCAGGTGCGGATCTTGTCCGGCGAGGCCAGTTCGATCTTCAGGGAGTCAAAATTGTTCAGTTCGTAATTGCTGTCGTCACGCATCACAGTACCCCTTTCTTATTCCTCATCAGCCTTGATCTCATCATCCATGTCAAACATCTCGATATCGTCCAGATCGGGCTCTTCCTCGTCCACAGACTTCAGTGCGTCTTCGTCCGGTTCCAGCTCGTCCAGTTCTTCCGGGAAGTCATCCTCCATATCTTCTTCATCCAGGTCGTCGTAGGCCTCTTCCTCGGCGCGCATCTGCTCCAGTTCCGCGTCTACGATCCGCTCGATGCCGGCGAATCCGCCCACATCATCCCTGTCTTTGATCTCGATCTCCTTGTTGTCCTCGGACAGGACCTTCACATCCAGACACAGGCTCTGCATCTCTTTGATCAGGACCTTGAAGGATTCCGGAATACCCGGCTCGGGGATGTTCTCACCCTTGACGATGGCTTCGTAGGTCTTCACACGACCCACCACATCGTCGGACTTGACGGTGAGGATCTCCTGCAGGGTGTAGGCTGCGCCATAGGCCTCCAGGGCCCAGACTTCCATCTCGCCGAAACGCTGTCCGCCGAACTGCGCCTTGCCGCCCAAAGGCTGCTGGGTCACCAGTGAGTACGGACCGGTGGAACGGGCATGGATCTTGTCGTCTACCAGATGGTGCAGCTTCAGCATGTACATGTAGCCGACGGTGACCGGATTATCGAAGTAATCGCCGGTCCGGCCGTCACGCAGACGCAGCTTGCCGCTCTCGTCGTATCCCGTCTCCTTCAGGAGCTCGATGATATCCTTCTCCGTGGCGCCGTCGAATACCGGAGTGGCAATGTACCAGTCCTTGCTCTTCGCCGCCAGTCCCAGATGCACCTCCAGAACCTGTCCGACGTTCATACGGGAAGGAACGCCCAGGGGGTTCGGCATGACCTGCAAAGGCTGGCCATTCTCCAGGAACGGCATATCCTCTTCCGGAAGGATCCGGGAGATAACGCCCTTGTTTCCGTGACGTCCGGCCATCTTGTCGCCCACGCTGATCTTTCTCTTGGTGGCGATGTAGACCCGCACCAGCTTGTTGACTCCGGGCGGAAGCTCGTCGCCGTTCTCTCTGGAGAAGGTCTTCACGTTGACCACGATACCCGTCTCTCCGTG
>CACXCQ010000205.1 GCA_902766185.1 uncultured Eubacteriales bacterium | reverse complement strand
CGCCAACAGAATGAAGGCAATTATCATCGGGAAAATAATAAGGAATGTAATTGTGCCCATTTAATCCTCCTAATAATAATATAGCTTTACTGAAAATAATTATATCTCATCGACTAACTATTATACTCGCACTGGGGTCGATGAATCAAGTACGAAAGAAAATACATTTTCCCCCCACGGGGGATACAGCAAACTAATTCGCAAACCGCATGCACTTTGTATACAAAGGCAGGACCTGCTCTGCATAACGCCCGCATTTCGCTCGCATAACGCCCGCCCGAAGGGCGCAAAAAGACCCCGGAAACGGGCCTGGAGTCTCAGGCCGTTTCCGGGGTCCTCTGTTTCGTCGATCACGTGATGCCGTCAGGATCGATCCGCGATGTCGCTGGTGATGACCTCTGCGGTCTCCTCTTCCGCGATCATGTCAGCCAGTTCCTTATTGTGCTTGGCGGAAATGGCGTCGCAGCTCTTCTTGAAGGCAGCCTTGCATTCCTCTGTGGAGGGCTCTATCTTCTTGGAAAGCAGATAGAGGATGATGCAGGCGATGGCGCAGACGATGGTCATGACCCAGAGCACGATCTTGATGGTGCCGACGATGGTGTCAACATTGACCGCCTCCAGGATACCGTCGAAGTAGTCGCCGGACTCCCATGCGTCCTCGGTGCCCCATCCCTCATACCAGGGCTCGAAGGCCAGCGCCACGATGTTCATGATGGTGACGATCAGCAGCAGGAAGGATATCCTGCGGGTGTCGCCCACCGCCAGGCCTGTCTTTGGATTGCCCACGAAGGCCTCCGGATCCTTCTTCGTAAGGCCGCCGTACATCCGGCGCCAGATGAAGTAGAGTATCGGGCCGGTCAGGATGCCCACCATACCGCCGGTATAGTAGTCGGAACCGTTGACGAAGAAGGCGAAGATCGCTACGCAGATGGGTACGATGCACAGCACCTTCAGGAACCCGTTGCCGCCGGGGATCCGGAAGATGTATTCATCCTCGGGAATCCGCTTGCGCAGGATCATGGCCGAGATGTAGACCATGACGTAGGACGACAGCAGCAGCGCCACATCCAGAACGATGATGAACCCGAAGGGGAACATGCAGAAGATCAGGTTGAAGATACCTACGGACAGAACCGCCACGTACGGTACACCGAACTTCTTGTCGCACTTGACCATGACCTTCGGGGTCAGGTTGTCATCCGCCAGCGCGAAGAACCCTCGGGATCCCGAAGCTATGTACGTATTGTAGATGGAGCACTGGGCCAGGATCGCCACGATGACGAAGATGATGCCCCAGATGGGCCCCCAGAAGTGGGCCACCACATCGGCGTATCCCACGGTGCCGGCTTCCGTACCCCAGTTGTCCCACTGTCCCAGGGATCCAAGGCCCGCTGTAGTCGGCAGGATGTAGACCGCCATGATCAGCGGAATGGTCACCAGGGTTCCTTTGGGGATGACCTGCGGGTTGGCCACCTCGCCGGCGATGGTGGACATGGATTCGTATCCGGAGTACATCCACATGCCGATAGAGATGCCGCCGGCGATGTAGAAGAACCAGTCGCCGATGCCCTCCGCCGGTTCCGGCGTGATCCGGAAGCTGATGGTGTCTGCCGTGGCCGCGTCGCCGCCCCAGTTCAGGAAACCGCAAAGGGCCACGATGCCGAAGGCCACCATGACCAGGATCGACAGGACCGTGCTGACCCAGCCGACGTCCTTGACGCCCCGGATGTTGATGAGCGTGAAGATGGCGATCATGCAGAACTTCAGCGCGAACTCGCCGCCGATGCCCATATCCCATACTGTAGCCGCGTAGCCGCCGGCCAGAATAACGTATGAAGTGTTATCGATGTAGATGGAGATGGTTCTCCACCAGCCTGCCTGGAATCCCCAGAACTCGCCCAGGGCTTCCTGCACCCACTTGTAGTAACCGCCTTCCTGGGGCCGCACCGAACCAAGCTCGGAGGCGACCAGACCGAAGGGAAGTCCCCACACGAACGGGAGCACGCACAGCATGATGATGGTGAGACCCGGACCGCACTCCGGGATCATTTCCTCGATGCCATAGCATCCTGCTGCGACCAGGCAAAAGATCATGAATACGACAGTGGAGACCTTGATCTCATGCTTTTTTAAGCCATGCTCTCCGGTCTGAGCCACTGCTGCCTGTGCCTGACT
>CACXCQ010000204.1 GCA_902766185.1 uncultured Eubacteriales bacterium | reverse complement strand
GAGCAGCTGCTGCGTCTCATCCGCCGTCATCCCGAAGCCAAAGGCCATTTGAAGCACAGTATCCCTTCCGGGATTTCTCGCGCCGCTGAACAGGCGGTGTCCGAAGGAGCTTTCGATGTTGCCCCGCCGGAGCACAGCCTCCGGTTTCTCGCCTCTGGTCGCCGCCAGTTCTGAAATGTACTCCGAAAAAGTGGGCAGGACGGTGTCGCCGTTCTGCATGAAGTACGTGTCGAGGGTCGGTGCCTCGAACAGCCTGGCCCAGAGGGCCTGGGTCGTGATCGCTGTGGATTTGTCTTTCATGGATCATTCCTCCGCGGGCACCAGTTCAGGCAGACCCTCCGGGGTCTCATAAAATTCCTTCCTCAGCAGATACCTGTCTTTGCCGCCATAGAGCGGCCGGCGGTCCACGATCTTGAAGTTGAGGATCAGGAAGTTGTTATAGCTGTACGGATTCGTCGGGGCGATGGAGGTCAGGCCTTCGGTCGCGCCGAGCTCCAGAGCCTGGCCGATCCGGATCTTGTTGAACAGCCTTTGCAGACCGTAGCCCCGGTACTCCGGAGGAACCATGGTCAGATCCAGCGAGGCGGTACGGGACAGATGCTCTTCATCGTAGTCGAAGTAGTGTCCGTAGTTCTTCTCCACCACCGGCGTAGTATTGGCGATCAGAACGGAATAGCCGGCCACTTTGCCGTCATCCGCCTCCGCCATGTAACAGTAATCGTTCTCCAGTGCGTCCAGAGATTCCTCCCGGTTGTAGGTGGCGTAGACATCCTTGTTTGGCAGCGCGTCCATGATGGTCTGCTGCAGCTGCATGACCTTGTCCAGGTCCTCCGGACCGGCGACCCGGATGTGGAATGTCTTCGGCTGGCCCTTGCCATTCATGAGTTCGATATCAAAAGGTAGTTGGATCATTTGGGTTCCTCCGTTTTTCAGCAGATGTGATTGTATATAGTATAGCATACTGCGTAGTCATAATTATAATATTTTCTTGCTTTAATGCGTTAATCTGATATAATTAAATACAAAATTAGTACATTTTCTCAAGATGGCGGCCGGATGGCATTCAACAGAAAACACCGGGAAGATAAGATGATGGTTCGTCGTTCGATAAGGAAAAAGGAGGGAACAAGTGGAACAGTTCCCAATGACGATGACCCTGTCCAGACACTCCGGTGAACAGCAGCAGTTCCTGTTCCGCCGCTGCGACGAGGCGGACCTTCCGGAATTCATGGCGCTGCAGAAGAAGATCAGCGACGCGGTCAACGATCCGGAGATCTATTCCTCCGTGGAAGAGTCTGAGATCCGGGAAGCCCTGCAGGAGGACTTCTGCGTCGGCGTCTATCTGGATGACGTCCTCGTGGCCTTCACCATCATGATCGCCAACCGCGTCTCCCCCCGCAACTACGGCACCTACATTGGCTACTCCTCGGAGCAGCAGCTGAAGTGCGTCTCCATGGAGATCACCGTGGTGGACGAGCCTTGCAGAGGCTTCGGCATGCAAAAGCTGTTCGTCCGTTTCAGGGAAAACGCGGCCAGAGACATGGGCGCCACAGAAGCCATGGTCACCATCGGCCCAGAGAACACCTACAGCCTGAACAACCTGCTGTCCTCCGGCTACGAGATCATCGACACCCGGCCCCTGTACGAAGGCGCCATGCGCCACATCCTGCGCAAGGAGCTGTGATACCCGCAAAGGAATGTCAATGTTTCCGTGCTCCAGCGCCAGCTAAAGTGTAATTTCTTCGCACTAAGATAATATGAAGTGGTTCAAGAACCGCGGAAGGAATAGTCATTGTTTTAAAGTCTCAGAGCCGGCTAAACCATGACTTTCCGCTCGTACAAAGGCTGGACAGCACCATGCAGTCAATGTTTCCCTCACTACAATCGTCCGAAACATTGACTTCTCTCCCGCGTTCACTCGCTCGAGCTGAAAAAGTCAATGTTACAGCACGTTATAACAGCCAAAACATTGACAATTCCTTCATGGATCGCTGCGAGCTGGTGAGCAGTTGTAGATTTCTCAAAAAAATGGAGATGTTCTGTGGAAATGAATTATTTGAGATCATATCCGCAGACCGCACTGAACGGACGGACTTGTCACGCGACTCCGTTCGCGCAGAAGGGAGCGAATGTATGCAGAGGTATCCGGACACAGATGAAAGCGATCGTGCAAGAAAGACGCATAGATATTCGCGTGCTTTCCCGGTTGCATAGCATCGGAGAAAATGTTATAGTATCGGTATTCGGAAGGAGAAAAAAACAATGGCAGAAAACAAAGAATTATACGGATACGAAGAGGAAGATATCCTGACTCTGGAGTTTGATGACGGAACGGAAGAGGAGTGCGGAATCCTCGGCGTGTTCGATGCGCTGGATAAGGAATACATCGCGCTGAATCCTCTGGGTACCGAGGATGTTTACATCTACGGTTACAAGGAATACGAAGAAGACTACGAGCTCATGGATATCACCGATGAAGAGGAGTTCCAGAAGGTCGTAGCCGAGTTCGAGAAGCTGGCCGTAGAGGAAGCGTAAGCGCGGAAGCCACAGAAGTGGCAGGTCGGGCCGTCAAGCGGCAACCGGCCGTGTTCCGGCTAAACTAAGGCAAGAAAAAAAGGCAGTGCCCGCGAGGGCTCTGCCTTGATTTTTTTGTTTCCGCCGCCCGGCGTGCTGCTGCCCGAATCGCAATGGCGATCCGGATCAGCGCCCTTACCCGAACATCAGCTGGTCGATGCTGTAGAAGCCGGGGGTCTGCTCCACCAGCTTCTTGCCCATGGCGATGGCGCCGTTCACCAGGATCTGGCGGCTGCCCATCTTGTGGGTGATCTCGAAGACCTCGTCCTCGCCGAAGAAGTCGACCTTGTGTTCCCCGACGACGGTGCCGCCGCGAAGAGCGTGGACACCGATCTCTTTTTTTGTGCGGGCGCCGCAGTTGCCCTCCCGGCCGAAGACCAGCTTGCACTCGCCTTCGGGATCGATGGCCTCGATCAGGGTCTTCGCCGTTCCGCTGGGGGCGTCGACCTTGCGGTTGTGGTGGGTCTCAGTGACCTCCACATCCCAGTCCGCCAGCACGGGAGAGATCTCCGTGAGAATGTGGCGGAACAGATTGATGCCGAAGGAATAGTTCGAAGCCCAGATCACCGGAACCTTCTCGCCAAGAGCCTTCAGGGCGTCCATCTGCTCCGGGCTCATGTTGGTAGTGCCGGAAAGCAGGGGCGTCCCTGTCCGCGCGGCGTAGGCGATCAGCGCGTCCGTCAGCGTCGGATTGCTGAAATCCAGGATCAGATCACAGATCCTGTCCAGGCTTTCGAGGCTTGCGGCATCGGTGATCCCGAGCTCCTTATCTTCCTTGATATCGATCCGGCAGACCACCTTGTGGCCGGCGTCCTCCGCCAGCAGGGTCTGCTCGATCAGCTGTCCCATCCGGCCGTAGCCGGCGATCATTACATTCATGTTCAACTCGTCCTTTCCACTCGCCTGTTCCGAATCAAATCAGGCCCAGCTTTTGCATCTCTGCCCGCAGCACGGCACGGTTCTTCTCTTCCATCTCGTACAGGGGGAGACGGAATCCGCCAACGCCCATGCCGGCCATGTTCATGGCCTCCTTGATGGGGATGGGGTTCACTTCGATGAAGAAGTCGTTGATCAAAGGCAGGTACTCCAGCTGTGTGGCGGCTGCCTTTGCGGTGCGGCCCTCGAGATAATCCCAGCACATTTCGTGGACCTTCTCCGGCATGAGGTTTGCCCAGACGGAGATGGTGCCGCTGCCGCCCACGGACATCAGCGGAATGGTGATGTCATCGTTTCCGCTCCAGATGTGGAACTCGTGGTCCTCAGTGGCCTTGGCCAGCTTCACCACATAGCCCATATCGCCGGAAGCCTCCTTCACGCCGACGATGTTTTCCTTCTTGGCCAGCTCCGCCATCACGTCGATGGGGAAGCCGATGCCCGTCCGGCCGGGGATGTTGTAGATGATCACCGGGATGTCCACGGAATCCGCCACGTCGGCGATGTGGTGATAGAGCCCGGCTTTGTTGGCCTTGTTGTAGTACGGCGAGATGCAGAGCAGAGCGTCCGCGCCTGCCTTTGTGAAACGTTCCGCCTTCTCGAAGGATGTGCGGGTGTCGTTGGAGCCGGCGTTCACGATCAGGGGGATCCTGCCTTTGCAGACCTCCACCGATCTCTTGACGATCTCGAAGTCCTCTTCCCAGGTGAAGGTGGGGGATTCGCTGGTGGTGCCCAGGACCAGAATGCCGTCGGTCTTGTTGGCGATGTGGAACTCGAGCAGTTCCTCCAGCTTTTCGAAGTTGATGCTTCCGTCCTCGTGGAACGGGGTGATCAGGGCGACGATGGAGCCCTTCACATCGAATTTATCTGCCATAAGTGTTACCTCCTGCTACGCATGGGTGTTTATCTGCTTTATCGTATCTATACTATACTACATCTTGGAGGGGATGGCTACTACAATCCGACATCAACGACATCGCAAAGGCAGGAGAAATCGTCCGGAGCCTGTAACAAAGCCTCTCCGCGTGTGTATCAGAAGACATCAACAGGCTCGGATAAAGAAGAAGGAGAAAGAAAATGAAAAGACAACTGATCAGCTTAACCTTGGTTTTCATCGTTGCCATCGCGTTCACGGCATCGCCTGCTTTTGCGGCATCGAAGGTCAGAATGACGGTCTACGATCAGGTCATCAAGTCGGGGAACTACGTGTACTGCCCGGCGGAGGGCGACGGCTTCTACAAGGTGCGCATGCAGGAAGATGAAGTGGTGCAGGACGGAGTGCAAAGGCTGGTCAGAACGCATTTCGTCAGAGGCGGGTACACCTACAATATGCACATGAAGAAGATGGGAAAATACCTGTACTATATCGAAGGCTCCGAGGGAACCTATTACAAACTGAGGCGGGTAAACCTTACCACGGGCAAGCGCCAGATGGTGGCCAATTACGGCACGGAGTACGCGATCCGGGGCCATAAGATCTACGCGCAGATCAGCAAGGATAACTGGGAGGATAGTTACACCCGCTACCGGGTCATGAAAATGGATGGAAAGAATAAGAAAAAGACATCCGCAAGGCCGGCCATGAAGACGAAACGGTCCAACGTCAAGGGCTATTCCGTATCCTACGTTGAGCACTGGGTCAAGGAGCCGGAGCCCGAAACGATCGCACCGCCGGAGGAGAAACCCCTTGCAGAAGACGATTACGATTACGATGAAGACTACGACGACGATCTGGAAGGGATCGACGATGAATATGTGGATTATGTCGAAACGTATCTGAAGACCCCCGCCGGAACATTCTTCCTGGGCCGCAGCTACACAGAGCGCTGAAGGGGCGGGATGCAGAGAACTGCAGAAACCTGGAGAGCCGGACCTTTTGGTCCGGTTTTCGTTATTGCTTTTTCTAGCAAAAATGGTTAGAATGTCCATAAGAAAGGATCGGGAGAATGAGTGGACATATGAGCAAAACGGGAATATATCGGATCGGCGTCATCCTTCTGGTGATCATCGGCGTCGTTTTCGGTTGGGCGATCTTCGGGCAGAGCAGCCCGGCATACGGCGCGGAGGACGGAACGAAGGCCACGGCCAAGCCGGCCAAACCGACGCTGAAATCTGTGAAGAGCACCAAGGCCAAGAAGATGACCGTCACCTGGAAGACCGTGGAGGGCGCCGAGGGATACGACATCTGGTACAAGACCGGGGACACCGCGAAGACGTTCACCGTGGAGGTGAAGAAATCCGGCTCGGATGACGACAGCGATGTGAAGAAGACCCGCTCCGCGACCCTGAAGAACCTCTGGGGCGGAGAGGAATACAAGGTGAAGGTGAGGAGCTTTAAGATGTCCGGCACCTCATCCAACAAGACAAAGGTGAAGTCCGGCTGGTCCAAAGCGAAGACGGTGACCGTCGCCCACAACCGGTGGTCGGACCTGCAGGACAAGTACATCGTCAAGTCCAAGGTAAAGCAGCTGATCTTCGTCAAGTGCACCGGCGGTTCCAACGCCACGCTGCTGCTCTACAAAAAGAAGGACGCGGACGATGATGACGATTCAGACGAAAAGATCTGGGAGCGCGTCCTGACCTGCGACGCCTACATCGGCCAGAACGGCCTGGGCAAGAAGAAGGAAGGGGACCGCAAGACCCCCGAGGGATGCTTCACCATCACCCACGCCTTCGGGGTGAAGAAGGATCCGGGCAGCAAGATGGATTACCTGAAGCTGAAGGACTACCACTACTGGTGCGGGGATGAAGCGCACTACAACCAGCTGATCGATATCCGGGACTATCCCCACAGCTGCCGGGGAGAACACCTGATCAACTACACGAAGCAGTACGCCTACAGCATGGCGCTGAACTACAACAAGAAGTGCGTCTACGGAAAGGGCTCCGCCATTTTCCTGCACTGCTTCGGATATAACCCCTATACCCTGGGCTGCATCGCCGTCTCCGAGGACAACATGAAGACCATCCTGAAGACCTGCGCAGACAACACGAAGATCTGCATATATAAGAAGTAGAAAAAGGCTTCAGCACAAGCCCAAACACTGTTGAAAATCCCGCCGCAGTATAGTATGATAATAAATTGCGGCGGGATTCTTTGCGCCGCGGATCAAGCAGAGAGGAAATAGAAAAATGAAGCTCAAGCAGCTGACAGAAAAAATCAATTACGAGATCCTCCAGCCCGGAGGCTGGGACCCCATGCAGCTGGAGATCAGCGGGGTCAAACTGGACTCCCGCAAGGTGGAGCCGGGCGATCTCTTCGTCTGCATCAAGGGTGCGGTTTTTGACAGCCATACCATCGCGGCGGATGTCGCAAAGGCAGGTGCGGTGGCCCTGGTCATCCAGGATCCCATCGACATGGCAGTCATCCCTTCTGAGGTAGCGGTCCTCCACGTGGAGAACAGCCGGTACGCCCTGGCCTGCCTTTCGGCGGCATGGTTCGGACATCCGGCGAGGGAGCTGACCACCATCGGCATCACCGGCACCAAGGGAAAGACCACCACCACATACATGGTCAAGTCCATCCTGGAGCGGACGGGCCACAAGGTGGGTCTCATCGGGACCATCGAGGCGGTGATCGGAGATAAACATTACCCGGCGCCCAACACCACGCCGGAATCCTATACCGTACAGAAGTACTTCCGGGAGATGGTGGAGGAGGGCTGCGACTGCGTGGTCATGGAGGCATCCTCCCAGGGCTTCATGCTTCATCGGACGGCAGGGTTCACCTTCGATTACGGGATCTTCACCAACATCGAGCGCGACCACATCGGCCCCAACGAGCACAGCAGCTTCGAGGAGTATCTGGAATGCAAGAAGATGCTGCTGAAGCAGTGCTGCGTCGGTATCGTCAACCGGGACGACGCCCACTTCGACGTTATCGTGGAAGGACATACCTGCCTTTTGGAGACCTACGGACTCTCGGAGGAGGCGGATCTGCGCGCGGAGGATATGCAGCTGGTGTCGCGGCCCGGCTATCTGGGCATCGCCTATAACGTGAAGGGACTGATGGATTTTCCGGTGGAGATCGACATCCCCGGCAAGTTCAGCGTGTACAATTCCCTGACGGCCATCGCCATCTGCAGGCACTTCGACGTGAGCCCCGAGGACATCGAGGCGGCGCTGAAGGACATCCGGGTCAAAGGCAGGGTAGAGCTGATCAAGGTCAGCGACGATTTCACGATGATGATCGACTACGCCCATAACGCCATGGCGCTGGAATCCCTGCTCACCACCCTGCGGGAGTATAACCCCCACCGGCTGGTTGCCCTCTTCGGATGCGGCGGCAACCGCTCCCGGGAGAGGCGTTTTGAGATGGGCGAGGTCTCCGGAAAACTGGCGGATCTGACCATCATCACGTCGGACAATCCCAGAAACGAAGACCCCCAGGCCATCATCGACGACATCAAGACGGGCATGGCAAAGACTGACGGAAAATACGTGGAGATCATCGACCGCAAGGAGGCTATCCGCTACGCCATCACGCACGGCGAACCCGGAGACATCATCATCTGCGCGGGCAAGGGCCACGAGACTTATCAGGAGATCAACGGCGTGAAGCACGACATGGATGAACGTGTGCTGATCGCGGAAGTGCTGGAGGAACTGAAATGAAGAAATACGATATCATCGTTGCCGGCGCAGGTGCCGGCGGCGTATTCATCGCCTATGAACTGGCGAAGCTGGACATCGACGCCAGCGTGCTGATCCTGGACAAGGGCGGCCGGCTGGAGGAGCGTGTCTGTCCCATCAAGCGGGGAGTGACCAAGACCTGTGTCAAGTGCGAACCCTGCCACATCATGAACGGCTACGGCGGGGCGGGGACCCTGTCCGACGGTAAGTACAACATCACCACCCAGTTCGGCGGGGACCTGCACAACTATGTGGGACACGATACGGCTCTGGAACTGATGGAGTACGTGGACGATGTGCTGTGCAGCATGGGCGGAGCGGATGCGAAGTTGTATTCCACCGCCAGCTCCAGCCTCAAGACCACCTGCCTGAAGAACGACCTGCATCTGCTGGAGGCCAAGGTGCGTCATCTGGGGACCGACAGGAACGTGCGGATCCTGGGCAGGATGTTCGACTACAGCGCGGAAAAGATCGATATGCAGTTCCATACGACGATCCTGGACGTGAACCATGAGGCGGACGGGACCTTCACCGTGTTCACCGACAAGGGCGACAGCTACTCCTGCAAGGATCTGGTGATGGCCACCGGCCGGTCCGGTTCCAAGTGGATCTCCAGCATCTGCGACAAGCTGGGGATCGAGCAGAAGAAGAACCGCGTGGATATCGGCGTGCGGGTCGAGCTTCCGGCGGAGATCTTCAAGCACATCACCGACGACGTATACGAGAGCAAGATCGTCTACAAGACGGATAAATACAACGACATGGTCCGGACCTTCTGCATGAACCCCTACGGGGAGGTGGTCTCGGAGAACACCAACGGCATCGTCACGGTAAACGGACACAGCTACGCGGATCCTTCTCTTCTGACGGAGAACACCAACTTCGCGCTGCTGGTATCCAACCACTTCACCGAGCCCTTCCGGGACAGCAACGAATACGGCGAGTCCATCGCCCGGCTGTCCAACATGCTGGGCGGCGGCGTTCTGCTGCAGCGCTTCGGCGACCTGGTGAAGGGACGCAGATCCAGCGAACGGCGGATGGCCAAGTGCTTCACCAGACCGACCCTGCAGGCCACTCCGGGCGACCTGTCTCTGGTCATTCCCAAGCGCCAGCTGGACGACATCATCGAGATGATCTACGCCCTGGACAAGGTGGCTCCGGGAACGGCCAACGAGGATACGCTGCTTTACGGCGTGGAGGTCAAGTTCTACAACTCCAAGGTAGAAGTGGACGAGCATCTTGAGACGAAGGTCCCGGGACTCTACGCCCTAGGAGACGGCTCCGGCGTGACCCACTCCCTGTCCCAGGCGTCCGCCAGCGGCGTGCACGTCGGACGGATCCTTGCGGACAAGTACGGAACCCGGAAATAGAACGATTGTTGGGAGCACGATATGGATAAACATGTTGAACAGGCTCTGGCCTACCATAAGAAAGGATACAACTGCGCCCAGGCAGTGGCCTGCGCTTTTGCGGAAGAGCTGGGCAGAGATGAGAAGGAGCTGTTCCAGATCATGGAGGCTTTCGGCTTCGGCATGGGCGCCATGGGCACCTGCGGGGCGGTCTCCGGAATGGTCGCCGTCGTGGGCATGAAGGAATCCGACGGGAATCTGGAGAAGCCCGCCACCAAGAAGACGAGCTACCGGGTATCCAAGGAACTGATCCGGCGCTTTCAGGAGAAGAACGGCTCAGTGATCTGCCGGGAGCTGAAGGGCGTGGATACGAAGAAACCCCTGCGCAGCTGCAACGGCTGCATCGAGGATGCGGTGGAGCTGACGGAAGCTTACCTGCGGGGCGATCTGGACGAGGCATTTGCCTCCATCGAGGCACAGGAGAAGGCAAAGGCTGCGGCCAAAGCGGCGATCGCAAAGGCTGCGGGCAAGCAGAGATAAAAGGAGGAGTGAAATGTATAAAAAGGCAGGATATCCGAAGCTGATCATCGACCTGAACAAGCTGCGGACGAATGTGGAGAAGGTCCAGAACATGTGTGAGGACAAGGGTGTGGAGCTCGCTGGCGTCATCAAGGGATGCTCCGGACTGATTCCCTGTGCCCAGCAGTTTGAGCGGGCAGGCTGCGCGTACATCGCGTCATCCCGTCTTGAGCAGCTCCAGCCTTTGCGGGAGCACGGGATCCAGCTGCCCCTGATGATGCTGCGGGTCCCCATGCTCAGCGAGGTGGAGGATGTGGTCGAGATCTGCGACTACAGTTTGAACAGCGATCTGGACGTGCTTAAGGCGCTGAACGTTCAGGCACGGATCCAGGATAAGAAGCACAACGTCATCCTGATGGCGGACTGCGGAGATCTGCGGGAAGGCTTCTGGGATAAGGACGAGATGGTGGATGTGGCCGAGATGGTGGAAAAGGAAATGCGCAATCTCCATCTGGCCGGCGTAGGCGTGAACGTGGGATGCTACGGATCCGTCATGGCCACCCCGGAAAAGCTGCAGGAGCTGGTGGATATCGCTGAGCGCATCGAGGAGCGGATCGGCCGTGAGCTGGAGATCATCTCCGGCGGCGCAACCAGTTCCCTGATGCGTGTGGTGGACGACAATCTGCCGGAGCGGGTCAACATGCTGCGCGTGGGCGAGGGCATCCTGCTGAACTACGATCTGCCGCACCTTTACGGATACGAGATGGAGGGAATGTATGACGATGCCTTCCGTGTCCGTGCGGAGATCATCGAGGTGAGAGACAAGCCGTCCCATCCCGTCGGCGAGATCGGATTCGACGCCTTCGGTCACCGGATCCAGTACGAGGACCGGGGGATCCGCCGGCGCGCTCTGGTGGGCATCGGTAAGTGCGACTACGGCGATCCGGATGAACTGATCTGCTGCGAACCCGGAGCGGAGATCCTGGGAGCATCCAGCGACCACACCATCCTGGACGTGCAGGACGTGAAGCGGAACCTGCGGGTAGGCGACATCATCGAATTCGGCATCAAGTACGCGACTCTCGTGTACCTGACGAATTCCCCGAACATCGAGAAAGTATATATCTAGTTTGATCATTGGTTTTAGCTGAGGAGTAAAGAAGAATGGAAAAGAAAACACCGAATGCGCTGGCGTTGCTGCCGATCATCGTATTTCTGATCGTTTATCTGGGCAGCGGAATTTACTACGAATATATCAATCCCCCGGAAGGCGGCATGGGATTCTATGTGATGTCCGTCGTTGTGGCGTTCATGGTAGCGCTGGCGGTAGCCTTCGTGCAGAATCCGAAAATGTCCTTTGATGAGAAGATCAGCGCCTGTGCCAAGGGCATCGGCGATGACAACATCACCATCATGCTGTTCATCTTCCTGCTGGCAGGAGCCTTCAGCGGCGTAGCGAAGGCCTCCGGAGGAGCGGAGAGTACGGCGAACATGCTGCTGAACGTGATTCCTGCGGGATTCGCGATCCCGGGTCTGTTCATCATCGCCTGCATCATCTCCATGGCTATGGGAACATCTGTCGGAACCATTACGGTTCTTGTGCCCATCGCGGTGAGCGTCGCGCAGTCCGCGGACCTGAATCTGGCCATGTGCGTTGCTACAGTAGTCGGAGGCGCCATGTTCGGTGACAACCTGTCGTTCATCAGCGACACCACCATCGCGGCCACCAAGACCCAGGGCATCGAGATGAAGGAGAAGTTCAAGGCCAACTTCAGGATCGCGCTGCCGGCAGCCATCGCCACGCTGATCCTGCTGGTGATCCTCTGCCTGCGCAGCTCCGGCGCGGAGATCGGCCACTTCGATTTCAGCTTCCTGCAGGCGCTGCCTTACTTTGCTGTTCTGATCGCAGCCCTGTGCGGCATCAACGTATTCGTGGTGCTGGGCTGCGGCGCTATCCTGAGCATGATCATGGGTCTCATCACCGGATCGCTTACCGTCAGCACTGCTCTGAGCGCCATGGGTGAAGGAACCTCCGGCATGTTCGAGACCATGATCGTGGCGATCCTGGTAGCGGCCATCGGCGCGCTGATGAAGGAATTCGGCGGATTCGAATTCATTCTGAGCCTGATCCGCCGCGGCTTCAAATCCCGCCGCGGAGGAGAGCTCGGCATCGGTATCCTGGTGTCCATCATGGACAT
>CACXCQ010000203.1 GCA_902766185.1 uncultured Eubacteriales bacterium | reverse complement strand
CCGTCATCCACGATGACCTGCGGGCCTCCCTCCAGCACCTTCGAAAGATGCCGGGTATACTCTTCCTCGGACTCCCCTCTCCAGGCGAACACATTGACTCCCCTGGCCGCCAGGGCAGCCGCCACATCGTCCTGCGTGGACAAGGGGTTGCATCCCGTGGCAAAGACCTCCGCTCCGCCGTCGTGGATCACCGTCGCCAGGTACGCCGTCTTGGCCTCCATGTGGACGGACAGGGCTACCTTCAGCCCGGCAAAGGGCTTCGTCTCCCGGAACTCCTCATGGATGCTCCGCAGCACAGGCATGTGATCCTGCACCCAGTTGATCTTTCGCTCTCCGGATGGAGCCAGCTTCTCGTCACGTATTTCCTTCATCAAATATCTCTGACGCACGCCGCCCGCATGTCGCGCCGGGGCGATCGTCCCGGCAGGCCCGCGTCTTTCCTCCCTTCTCTCGTTTCCTGCTAAAGTTTCCTACTAAAAATCCTTCACGGCCCGGGCGATCTCGGCGTTCACCCGTTCCTCATCAATGGTCGTCAGCTGACGGTCACGCATCAGGATCTCCCCATTTACGATGGTGTCCGTCACTTCATATCCCGTGGACGAATAGGCCAGCGCCGCCTTCCAGTTATGCTTCGGCTGGAAGTTGGGCGCCTCCTCGTCCAGCAAAATCAGGTCAGCCAGCTTTCCGGCTTCGATGCGGCCGGCTTCCTCCGCCAGCCCCGCTGCCCGGTAGCCGTTGTCCAGGGCGATCCGCAGCGTTTCCTCCGCCGTGAGCACCAGGGAATCCTCCGCCGCCCCCTTCTGGGAGAGGGTCATCAGCCCGAGCTCGCGGAACATGTTCAGCGCGTTGTTGCTGGATGCTCCGTCGGTGCCGAGGCACACGCAGATCCCTTCCTTCAGCATCCGCGCCACCGGCGCGAATCCGTTGCCCAGCTTCATGTTGCTGGCGGGATTCGTCACAACAGAGATCCCGGGAGCACGCAGTATCTCCATGTCCTCATCCGTCAGGTAGACGCAGTGAGCCAGGATCGCCGGCACATCCAGCAGGCCCAGCTTTTGCACATACGCCACCGGACTCATCCCGTGCTCCAGCAGGCAATCGCCGTACTCCTTGCGGGTCTCCGCCATGTGCATGTTGATGGGAAGCCCCCTGTCCGCCGCGGTCTCCGCCACGAACCGCAGGTAGTCCTCCCCGCAGGTGTAGATGGCGTGTGGCCCCAGCCCGAAACGCACATGGGCCTTCGGCTTACTTGCCGCGTAATCGATCTCGTCCAGCGCCTCCTTCAGCCGCCGCAGCCCGCCTTCGTCGTTGCGGTCCGCCCCCACCAGCCCTCTGGTGATCAGCGCCCGAAGCCCGCTGTCCGCGCAGGCCTTGACGCACATCTGCGGGAACATGTGCATATCGATGAAGCAGGTCGTGCCGGTCCGGATCATCTCCATGAAGGACAGCATGTTCCCCCAATACGCCTGCTCCGGCGTCATCCGGCTCTCCAGCGGATCGATCTTCCCGAACAGCCACTCCTCAAAAGGCAGGTCGTCGGCGTAGTTGCGGAACACGGACATATACGCGTGGGTATGGCCGTTGACCAGCCCGGGCATGCAAAGCCTGTGCGATCCGTCGATGGTCACTTCAGGGACGAAGCCCTCGGGTTTCTCGCCTACGCCCGCGATCCGGCTGCCGGAAATGTACAGGTCCTTCCGCTCACCGCTCTCCTCCAGGAGGCGGACATTCTTGATCAATATGTTCATTCGTTACTCTCCTTAGTCTTCCTTATTATACACCGGAACCATCCCCGCCGTCTGCTCTCAGATCTTTTTTTCGATCAGGACCAGGTCCACTCCGGGGATGCCGTTGAATACCGTAGGCACGATGCCGATCTCCGCGTATCCGTGCTTTCTGTAGAACCGCCGCGCCGCTTCATTCCGCGCATTCGTGTCCAGACGCAGGTACGGACATCCGTGCTCCCGCGCATAGGATTCATAGAAATCCAGGAACTCCTCGCCAAGTCCGTGCTCCCCGGTCTTCCTGGAGACGATCAATGTGTGGAGCACCATCACCTCGTGCTCCCGCGCCGGATACTGCCAGTCGCCCTGGTCATACACGTCCACCTGGATCTGGTTGATGATCCCGGTTCCCACGATGTGTCCGTCCTGGTTTTCCTGCACGAACATATCGCCCCGCTTCACCGCGTCTTCTGCCGTCTTTCGCACCGGATAAACATCCCGCAGCCATCCGGTGGTCACCTCCCCGGCTTCCTCTCTCGAATGGATCTCCTCGTATATCTCCACGATCCCGGAAACATCCTCCGGCGTCGCCTTCCTGATCATTTTTCTGTTCCTCCTCTTACTCTGTGAGCCCCTGATCATCAGCTGCAGGCTCCTGCTCAACGATGGAACGTCATCCACACGCCATTGTGCCCGAGCCGCAGGGTCTCCCCCTCCAGCTCATAATCCAGCGTCGCCTCCTCGGAATCGATCTTCCAGCAAAACGGCACATCAAAATCATCCATATTGAAATCGCAGTCGATGGTGCTTCCGGTATCGTTTTTCATCACGCCGGATATCCCGGGATTGCCCGCCGCAAAATCGTACATGCTGAAGTGCCCGTCCTCTTCGATCGTCATCGCGTAAAAGCTGGTGTCCGTTTCACCGTCCGACGCGACATCCTCGCATTGCCATTCGCCGGCGAACCCCTCCGGAACGCCTGCCTTTGCATCTCCGCATCCGCCGAGCACGAGCGCCATGAGAATCACTCCCATCAGCGCGATCACCAGTCCAGTCTGTCTTCTCATTTATTCATCCTCGTTCTGGTTCCGGCACCCCGCCGCGGGGCACGTCTTCGACCAGTTGTAATCGTTCAGCGTATCGAAATAACTCTTGCCGGTCGTCTGCTCCGCCTTCGTCTTCCCATACGCAAAGGCAGCCAATACCGAGACAAGAACAAGCGCTATCGTTATCCACACGATCAGTCTCTTATGTTTCATCGCTTCGCACCTCATGTCCTGAAAGTACCTGCTAGTATAATACCATGTAATCGTACCATGTAATCGCGTTTTTTGCTCGATTTCTGTGCATCAGATCCAGCGCATCCAAGCAGGCGCTGCCGCCACCTTTTCCCGCGCCTAGTTTCCCGCGCCTGTTTTCCCGCTCCTATTTTCCCGCGCCTACGTTTTTTCCTGCGAAATGCGACCAAAAAACGCTGAACCCATTGATTTTAAAGTCCCCTTGGTTACCATCATCACGGGCACCTGACCTCATGGATCGTAATTTCCGG
>CACXCQ010000202.1 GCA_902766185.1 uncultured Eubacteriales bacterium | reverse complement strand
GTGCTTCTGATCAACGCGCCGGAACTGGCGCCTGAGCTGATGGAAGCCTATCACCGCCGGGCGACGGAAGAAGAAGCCCGGCAGATCGTCCTTCGCTGGCGGGACAGCCACGAAGTGGACTTCAAGCCGGCGACACCTTTTCATCGCCGGTGATGGTGGGGCAGTATATGAGAAACCATAGGGCAGTTCCACAAGACAGTGACGAATACTGCCCTATGATTGGCACATTTGCTGTTGCTCGGATAACAAATCTGCGGAGATGATACGCCGCGGCAACTTTTCTGGCGATTCATGTTGTTAAAGCGACGGCTTTCAAGTATAATTATGACAATTGAAGAATATGCCTTTTCGACCTGGAAGGCCTAAGGATCGGGAGCGATCTACGGACGGCAGGCGTTAGGGTATGGCGGGAAACGGCCATGCCTCCCACACTTGGAAAGAAAAGCGATCAGGACCATCCATGCAGGATACATGGGTGGTCGGAGCAGTCGGTTTCCTTTCGGAAGCCGCTTTTTTTCACAATGATCAAAAGATCGATTGTGGACTGTTTCGGTGTGGGGGAAAGAGAGCAAACACATCCGGCGCAGGCGAGATGTGTTTTTGTTTAAGGAGACGGACATGGCAAAACGCGGATCTTGCAGATTCATAACCATAACGATGATGCTGGCGCTGCTGATCGGCTTCGGGGTCCTGCAGGCCAAAGCCGAACCAGCCTTTGCGGCGGAAGAGGCGGCGCTGGACGTGTACTACGATGATACCTGCCTGAGGTCCTTCAGCCTGAGCGATCTGCAGGACATCGCGGACAAAGAAGGATCGAAACAATACACCTTCTCCGGGTTCAACACCTACCCCACGGCACAGCTGTTTGAGCAGATCGAAGGGCCCACGGTGGAGGGGATCCTGAACGAAGCCCTGCAGGCGCGGGGGGAAAGCGCAGCGCAGATCAGTGACGGACAGCTGATCGGCTTCCGGGCGAGCGACGGACTGGAGGAGCGGTTCCTCAAGGGGACACTGCTGGCGAGCCGCTATTACTTCCCGATGTTCAAGCAGGAGCAGGGCCGGCAGGGGCAGCCAGTGCTGGGATCCTCGATGGAGGGGGCGACGGAAGTTCCGGCGGTGATCAGTCTCCGGGAGGAAGGCTTCGCCTATGGTGAGAACGGCCGCTATGAGGTCGGCCGGCTTCTGTTCGGCCAGACGGCGCCCAACGAGCAGAATCATTCGATGTTCGTGAAATACCTGGCGACAAAGGACGCGGAGAAGGCCGCGCAGCGCGGGCGGATCATCATCTACAGCACAGCGGCAAAAGCTGCGGAGACGCTGCAGCCCATCCGGACAACGGATCACGGCCCCGGCGGCAAAGCGCAGGCGGGCACGGCCATCACGCTGGACCGCTCCGTGAACAGGTCCCACAGGGAGGGGAGCTCCAGGTACTGGATCTACTTCACCACGGATGGCTCGGAGCCGGACATGACCTCCGCCATGTACAACTACAACAACAATTCCTTTGGAGCTGCAGACGAGAAGATCAACTACCCGGTGATCGGCGAGGAGGACCAGACGGTGATCCGGGTGAAAGTCGTGGGCTACGACAGGTACGAGAGCCAGGTGTCCGCGTTCACCTTCCAGCGGGCGCCGGGCAGAGCGACCATCGCGAAGATCTCATCCAAAGGCAGGGCGGTCACCGTCAAATGGAAGGCGGCTGAAGGGGCCCAGGGCTATGTGATCTGCCGGGCGACGAAGAAGGCCGGCAAGTACAGGACGGTGAAGACCGTGGCGAAGGGCGGCGCCGGCAAATGGAAGAACACCAAATTGAAGAAGGGCAAAACGTATTACTACAAGGTCCGGGCCTACCGGCTCGTGTCCGGGGAAAAAGTTTATGGCAGCTATTCAGCTGTTAAGAAAATAAAGGTCAAATAATCATTATCTTTTAAGCAAGCAAAAGGAGGAATGAGAATGAATATTGCAAGGAAAAATACGATCGGCACGAAGCTGCTGATGGCGCTCCTGGCGGTGGCCCTGGTGTTCACCATGATGCCGCTTTCCGCAGGATTCGCCTTCGCGGCGGACGCGGCGGACTATCAGCCGGCGCTGACGATCACCGGTCCGGACGGAACAAAGACCGAGTACCAGACGAGAGAAGATGTCATCGCGGCATTCGGCGATCCGATCGAGGATGATTCCTTTGGCGTGGCCCTCAAGGGCATCGCCGTCAAGAGACTGTTAAAGGGCTATGAGGATGATGCGGTCGTGACTGTCGGCACGCAGGACAACTACGACAAGCTGAACGCTTCCGGCAAGACCGTCAAGGAGCTGAAGGACAGCAAGGGACTTCTGGCCTACGAAGAGGCCGGAACTATGTACGATCCCACATCGGATGAAGTCAATGAAAAAGGCAAGAAGCTCTACGGCGGATATTTCAAGTTCTATGTAGGTAAGGACAGCGAAGGCAAAGCGCTGGTGGACAAGTGGGTCAACCGCATCACCATCGAGAACGCGGCTCAGCCTGATCCCCAGCCGGATCCGCAGCCGGTGGATGTTCTGACGGTCAAGGGAGAAGGTCTGGACAAGCAGCTGGCCTATGACTCCATCAAGACGCTGAAGAACGATGAGAGCATCGTGCCGATCATCATCAAGGACGCGGTATTCAAGACCGTGAACAGCGCGGGAACACAGGAAGAATTCACTGTGGACGGCGTGACCATCGAGAATCTGATCAGACTGGCCGGCGTGAAGGAGACGGAGGATCTGGTCTCCGTGACGGCCACAGCCAACGATGGCTACAGCAAGGAATACACGAAGGAAATGATCATGGAGAAGGATGCTGACGGCAACCAGGCCATGTTCATCTGGACAGAGAATGGCGCGAAGGTCCAGAAGACTGCCATCGGCCTGGTAGCGGGCATTGAGCAGAACAGGAAATACTGGGTCGGCGGAGATTCCATCACCCTGACTGTAGCGACCGAAGCGGTCAAAGCGCCGGCGAAGGTGACCATCAAGTCCGTAAAGGCGGGCAAGAAAAAGGCAACGGTAACCTGGAAGAAGAGCAGCGGTGCGGAAGGATACATCGTCACCATGGCAACGAAGAAGAACGGCAAGTACAAGACCGTGAAGACGATCAAGAAGGCATCCACCACCAAGTGCACCGTCAAGAAGCTGAAGAAGGGCAAGACCTATTACTTCAAGGTCACCGCATACAAGAACACCTTCAATGGCAAAGCGTACAGCAAGCCGTCCGCGGCCAAGAAGGTAAAGATCAAGAAATAAGAGAATTATTACCGAAATAATTGCAGGATAATGATTGATCGGTTCGAAGCCGGATCCGGTGCGGATCCGGCTTCTGAACATTTGAAACGTCCGTGACACACACCGCATCATCAAGAGACTGAGGAGGTTCACCGATGCAAAGGTTAACGGGAATGAGAAAAAAGGCGGCAAGGGCGCTCGTTGCGGTCCTGTCCGTGGCGCTGGTCTTCACCATGATGCCGCTGACAGGCGGGTCGGCGGTCCACGCCGCGGGCGAAGGCTTTGAGACCAGCAGCCCCGCGGTGGTGGTGACCGGCCAGGGGCTGACCGGCGCTGCCTACAGCCAGGACACGGTATCGAAGGAAGTGTCCTATTCGCTTGAAGAACTGAAGGCCATGGACGGCGTGACGGGGGAGATGTATTCCTCAAGAAAGCAGCAGGAGCCCTACACCAGGAGCTATTTTATCGCTGACGGCGTGAAGGTATCATCGCTGTTAGGCGATGCTGCGGCAGGAACGGATGAGATCTCGTTCATCGCCTCCGATGGGTATCGCTGCTCCTTCCAAAGCGGCGGGGACTACGTGAATCCATCCACCACCAAAGCCCTCGGGCTTGACGGCGGCCGCGGCTATTACGACGGCTTCGGGGACGCGAAGACGAAGGACGTCCCGGCCATCCTCAGCTGGGCTTACAGCAATGAGGAGGGAGCCAACGGACAGCCGCCGGAGAAGAAGCCGTCATCGGTCAGTGATGTCGGCAAGCTGCGCCTGATCGTGGGACAGCTCACCAAAGAGGCCGGCGGCGACGGCGCCGACGACATGAACCAGCCTTTGTATAACGGCAACAGTAAGTATGGGATCCAGAAGGTGCAGGTCGGCGAAGAGGTGACGGAAACGGCGCTGACCATCGGAACGGAAGGCTATACCCGGGCGGACATCCTGCTGCAGGATTACGCTGAGCGCACCTACGATTACGACACCAGCGGCGGCCCGGCGTCAGATTACGTCCGGGGCGTGCCCATGTCCGTGCTGCTGGCCGGATACGGTGAAGATGATGTGGTCAATTTTGAGACTGCCGACGATTACCCGGTGGCCGCCAGCGGCTATACGGTGAAGGAGCTGGTTGACGGCGACTACATGCTCGCCTACGAGAAGGGCACAGGACCCGCAGATCTGGCGGGGATCTATGAGACCAAGAAGGGAGATGACTCCGTATACGGCTTCTTCCGCCTCTACGGCGCCGACGCCAACGGCAAGCCCTCCAAGCTGGTGAACAGGATCACGGTCACCTCCGGTTCCGGCATCAATTTCTCGAAGAGCGAATACAAGCACATCACCAACGGCGGGATCGAGGGCCAGAACGGACCCTACAACATCGACGCCATCACCGGCGCGACCTTGACCATCGAGGGCCCGGGAACCGAAGCCAGCGTGCCCCTTTCCGTCAAGGATATGGAGGGCCGCAACGGCGGCTGCTTCCGCGGCGTCTACAAGGATACCCGGGGAGGCGCAGAGGTGAAGCGGACCTACGAAGGTGTGGACCTCTACTACATTCTCCACAACATGAGCAACGGAGACAATGGCATCCGGCTGACGGATCAGGCGAAGATCGTAAAGATCAAGAACCGCAACCGGCAGACCATCGCCGAGCTCACCCTGAAGGAGATCGCGAAGATGCACGAGGACGGGGACCCTGCTCTGGTGGCCTATGGAACAGCTTACGAGGACGGGACCAACCCAAGGCCCTTCGTCTTTGACGGCGGCACCGGAGGCGACGCGGATCTGGGCAACGAGGACGGGTGCCTGAAGTTCGTCTACGACCGCGACCGGTACGGAGGCAATTCCGCCTACAAGACCTTCGGCAACATGGCCTACATCTACGTGGAGCGGGAGAAGACTCCGGGCTTCAAGCACGACAAGTCGCCCTACAACACGGCGAGAAACACCCAGTACGTGCTGACCGTCACCGGCGATGAGATCGGCCGGGAGATCAACTACCGGGTCTCCGAGCTGGAGAAGCTGGTGGAGTACGACAAGAACGGCAACGTGAAGGATAACGGCTACGGCTGGCGGTCCGAGTACAGCCTGGCCAATTCCAGCTACTGGTACGTGAATACCTACGAGGGCGTGAAGCTCTGGAGCCTGCTGCTGCACTCGGGAGTGGATCCCGCAAAGGCAGGCGATACCGAGACGAAGGTCACCTTCCGGTCCACCGACAATTACGGCGGCTTCGACACCTTCTCCCTGAAGCAGATCGCTGACCCCGACAGCTTCGGGTTCTACGAGAAGAACGCCGCGGACAACAACGACGGGACCTACGTGCCCAACGAAAACATCCGGCAGGGTACCGACGTGACCACCGGCGACAAGCTGAGCGTGGGATATCCCGTGCTGGTGTCCTACGGGGTCAACGAATATCCCTACGTCATCGACCGGAGCCTGAATGGATACCTCAGCGGTCTTTCCAACGACGGCGGCCCGCTGCGGGTCATCTCCGGCAAGATGGATTACAACCACGCCAACGGATCCAACCAGGCCAAGCTGCTGGACAAGATCGTCGTGGGCGAAGATAAGTACCATTACAGCACCCACACCTATCAGCCCGCAGGATCATCCTACGGGAAGCTGAAGGGGACCAAGTTCAAGGTAGTCGTCCGCAACGGCGTGAACAAGACGAAGAAGACGTATTCCGTGAAGGATCTGGAAGAGCTTCTCTACGGCGGCACGCTGTCGGCGGCGCAGCTGCAGGAGGCAAAGGTCAAGGATTACTACGAGACTGGGAAGAAGGGCAAGTACAAGAACGACCTCTACGAGGGCGTGGATCTGCGCTACTTCATCCGGGACGTGCTGCAGCTGCAGGGCTCCCAGGGGAAGATCACCTTCCGGTCTGGCAAGAAAAAGCTGACCCTGGATCTGAAGACGGTCCTGAACACGAAGAACGGATACAACGCCAAGACGAAGCTCGGCGGCCTTACGCCGGTCATCGCTTTCGGCAAGAACGGATATCCCCTGGTGAAGAAGACCAGTTCCAAGGGCTACCTGGGCAAGGCGAAGCTGACGAAGGTCAGCGGAGCCGCGGCTGAGGCCACTTCCTATCGGGTGGCCAACAGCGGAGGCCCCCTGCAGGTGGTGCTGCCCAGAGCCTCCAAGAAGGCAAAGAAGATCATGGGAAGCATGAACAACATCACTTCCATCGAGATCGACCTGAAGCCGGACAAATACGCCCACGTGACCAGGCCCTACAACAAGCTGGGTTCGAAGAAGCTGAAGGTGACCGGAGCCGGCACATGGCTCACCGGAGAGAAGGCCTTCACCGTGAACGAGCTGGAGGGCAAGCAGTCCATCATCACCACGAAGGACTACTCCATCCGGGACAAGAAGAAAAAAGTCACTCAGATCCGTTACCGCGGCCTGCCTTTGTATAAGTTCCTGAAATCCACGGACGTGGGACTCAAGACCAGCGCGGACAAGGTGCGGGTGTACACGGCGGCAAGACCGGATAAGCCCTACGAGTTCGCTCTTTCGGACATCATGAAGACCACGTACCGGAACACGAAGAACGGCAAGAAGAACCTGCCGGTGATGCTGGCCTTCGGCTCCTCTTCAGTGAAGTTCAAGAACACGAAGAAGGGCCGTCCCCTGGTGGTCTCCTCGAGATCCAAGGGCTACAGCAAGAAGTATAAGAACAGCGGCGGTCCGCTGAAGCTGGTCATCGGCCAGACGAGCAAGACCGACGTCAATTCCGTGAAGATCCTGAACAACGTGACCCGCATCGAGGTGACGTCGGGCGAGCAGGTCAGCTGGAACCACAGCAGCGCGGAGGTGTACAAGACCTATCTCGACGACACTCTGGAGATGAAGGTCGTAGGAGCGGACGGCACGGAGCAGACGAAGACCCTGACGGTGGAGCAGCTGGAAGGAATGAAGGATCTCATCGCCCAGGAAAAGATCTACGCGGTAAAGGAGAACACCTGGGAGGGTCTGAATTTCTGGCAGCTGATCCAGTCGCAGTTCGCGGACGTGGAGGGGATCGATGATCCGATCACCATCACGGTCAAGGCCAAGGACGGCTACAGCGTGGACGCGGTTGAAAAGGCTGGTCTGGACGGCCTCAAAAACGGGATCAAGGACGGTGAGAACCGGGTGCCGGTGCTTCTGGCCTACGGTATGGACGGCTATCCGCTGTCCGCCGGCGGCAAGAGCACGCCCATCGGAGTCGGATACGATTCCACCGTGGACAACAAGGGCGGCCCGCTGCGCCTGATGGTGCATAACGCGCAGGGCGCCTGCATCATGGAGGTCACCTCCATCACCATTGCGGTCAGTGGCAGCGCAGCGGCAAAGGCCGCGGCAAAACCTGCCGCAAAGGCGGCGAAAAAGGGCGCCGGAATAACAGCCGGCAGCGGCGAATTCACGTTCTATAAAGCTTCCGGCGCGGCCGGAGAGCTTCCCCTGGCGGGACTGCGGTCCACCGCCGCGGATCCCCAGGGCAACATCTGGGTCGGAACCAACGGCGGCGGCGTAAGCTGTCTGCCGAAGGGCGAAGGAACATTTACTACGTATAATTCCGCGACGGAGCCCGCGCTGGCGGGCACCGTCGCCTACGCGGTCTGCCCCGATCAGAACGGGGGCGTGTGGATCAGCCAGGGGTCCAACGGCGGCGCAAGCCATGGCGCGGCGTACATGAAGGACGGCGCGATCACGTATTACAACGCTGCGGACAACACGGTGGCCGATGATTTCGTGCAGGAGATCAAGATCGACAACGCCGGAAACGTCTGGTTCGGCACCGCGAAGGGGCTGACGAAGTACGATCCGAAGGCGGATACCTGGCAGTCCTGGGGCAAGAACGGCGGTGACGGCGTGAGCGAAGTGGATTTCCCCGCGGAATCCGTCGACAACATCGAGATCGATGAGGACGGCGTGCTCTGGTGCGGATTCTATCCGGACACCAATGCGGACGGATCCTACACCGGCGGTTTCGCCTGCTTCAGGGATGGGAAGGTCATTAAGTCCTACGCCTATACCGCGAAGAAGGACAGCAAGACGGAGTTTTACCGGATGGGAGACGTCTGGGTCAGGGACATCGCCGTGGATAAGAACGGCAGCGCCTGGGCTGTGGCTTCCGGCTCCTACAGCGGGATGGACAACGAAGGCGGCAAGGTATGGAACGTGAGCAAGGCCGGAGCCAAAGCGAAGGAATACACCGGCTTCGGACTGGTGGGCGAGAAGTACTTGAACGGCACCGGGCAGCAGACCAATCCGGAGCTCAGGATGGTCGCCTTTGATCCCCGGGGCGGACTCTGGTTCGGAACCTCGGCCAACGGCATCCTCTGCATCGCGGATCCGACAGTCAGATTCGGCAAGCTCAGCGTGACGGCGCAGTATTCCTCTGCCCGGTCCAGCTGGCCGGCAGCGGCGAGCAGCGACAGCATCTACAGTCTGGACTTCTTTGGCAACGTGCTTTATGCAGGATCCAACAACGGGCTGGCGGTGCGGGATTTCACCGGGGACTTCCCCGAGGCGAACCCCCTGAAGGGCGTGAAGCCCGTCATTAGATCCATCAAGCCGGGCAAGAAGAAAGCCATCCTGAAGTGGAACAAGGTCAGCGGCGCCGACGGATACATCGTTTACCGCGCCGCGAAGAAGAACGGAAAGTACACGAGGGCCGGCACCATCCGCAAGGCTGGCACCACGACCTTCACCGACAAGAAGCTGAAGAAAGGAAAGAAATATTACTATAAGCTCCGTGCCTATACGAAAGTCAGGGGGTCTGTGGTATACTCAAAGTATTCCAAAATAAAGAAGGTAACGGTTAAATAATCTGAGATGACAGCGCATCGGACGTCAACGGAATACAGCAAAAAGAGATGGCCAGTTAACCTGGCTCTTTTTGCCGTTTTGCTGGCGCTGATCCTTGCCTGCCTTTGCGTGGGGAAATACTCCCTGTCCGTGGGCGAGGTGTTCCGGATCCTGACGGGCAGCATCTTCGGC
>CACXCQ010000201.1 GCA_902766185.1 uncultured Eubacteriales bacterium | reverse complement strand
CGAATGTGCCTCCGCCCAGGTCGTAGACCAGGATCTTCTGGGAGGTCTCGTCCTTGTCCAGCCCGTAAGCCAGAGAGGCCGCCGTCGGCTCGTTGATGATCCTCTTGACATCCAGGCCTGCGATCTTTCCGGCATCCTTTGTCGCCTGCTTCTGGCTGTCGGTAAAGTAAGCCGGAACTGTGATGACCGCTTCGTTTACGGTCTCACCCAGATAAGCTTCCGCATCGGCCTTCAGCTTTGCCAGGATCATGGCGGAGATATCCTGCGGCGTGTACTTCTTGCCGTCGATCTGCACATCATAAGCCTCGCCCATGTGTCTCTTGATGGAGGCCACGGTCCTCTCCGGATTGGTGATGGCCTGTCTCTTGGCGGTCTCTCCCACCAGTCTCTCGCCGTTCTTGGCGAAACCCACCACTGAAGGTGTGGTTCTGTTTCCTTCCGCGTTGGTGATGACGGTCGGCTCTCCGCCTTCCAGCACAGCCACGCAGGAGTTGGTTGTTCCTAAGTCAATTCCGATTACTTTTCCCATTGTTCTTTCCTCCTTGGTTGTATTGTTTCAAGCGGTCAGTTCGCGACTTTCACCATGGAAGGCCGGATGACCTTGCCATTGAGTGTGTAGCCTTTTTGCATTACGCCGGAAACCTTACCGCTCTCGTATTCTTCGGTTTCCTCTGCCATCACTGCATTGTGGACGTTGGGATCGAAATCCTCGCCCAGGGCAGTTATCTCAGCCAGCCCTTCCTTCGTCAGGCAGTTGGTCAGCTGAGTGAAAATCAGTTCCATTCCTTCCTTGAAGCCCTCGCCCGGCTCTGCCTCCAGCGCCCGCTCAAAGTTGTCCAGCACTTCCAGCAGCTCGGTCATGATCTTCTCGTTAGCGTAGGAATAGAGATCTGTTTTTTCCTTCTCTGTTCGTTTTTTATAGTTCTGGAATTCCGCCAGCAACCGCAGGTATTTCGCGTCGTCCGCTTCCTTCGCGGACTCTTCCGCCGCCTCTTCGCCGGCTTCCGCTTCGTCCTCTCCTGCCTTTGCGCTGTCCTGCTCGTCGGCAGTCTGCTCTTCCTCCTGCAAAGGCTGGTCCTGCGCCTGCTCTTCCTTCGCCTCGTCTTCTATCCTAATCTCCTCTGGTCTCTCCGTCATCTGTATCCTCTCCTGTGTTCTCGCCTCCTGTGATCATGAAGGCCTTGCTGATATTGTCCGTCAGGAATTCCACCACCGACGTGACTTCGTCGTACTTCATCCGGGTCGGTCCGATGACTCCCAGCTTGCCCACCAGCCGGCCATCCACGTGGTAGGTGGCGGTGATCACGCTGCAGTCGTTCAGATCCGCGTCCTCATTCTCACCTCCGATGGTGATGATCATTCCCTCGTCTCTGGCCAGAAGCTTCTGCCGGATGTCCTCCTTTCGGCCCAGGACCTCGAAGAAACTCCTCGCCTTCTCGATGTCGTTGTATTCCGGAATGGAGAAGATGTTGGTCAGACCATCCATATAGAGGTTGACGTTCAGCATGTCCTCCAGCGTCCGCAGGAATCCCGGCACGATATTGTTCCGGAACATGGCCATGGCTTCAGCGTCCTCCCGGAAGTTCTTGATGATGTCGATCTTCAGAGCCTCACTCAGAGTCTTGCCGCTGTAGTTATAGGTCATGTTCTTCGCCAGTATCCGCAGGGTCTCCTCCGAAACCGGTCTGTCCAGACGCACCGCAGTGTTGGATACCTCGCCGCTCTCCGCAACGATCATCAGCACCACCGTCAGCTCATCCACAGGGATCAGGTTGATGTACCGCAGCCGGTCCAGTTCCTTTCCGGGGGACAGCGCAAAGGCAGTCAGGTTCGTGATCTCCGAAAGCACGTGGGTCGCCCTCTCGATGAGGTTGTCCAGCTCTGTAACATTCTGATACAGCTGCCGGGCAATGGCATCCTTCTCGCTCTGGGTCAGTTCCTTCCTGCCCATCATCTCGTTGACGTAGAGACGGTAAGCCTTTTCGGAGGGCACTCTCCCGGAGGATGTGTGAGGATGCGTCAGGTAACCCATCTCCTCCAGATCCGACATCTCGTTACGGATGGTGGCCGGGCTGATGCCCAGGTCGTACTTCCTGGAGATGGTCCTGGATCCCACCGGTTCCGCTGTTCTGACGAAATCCGCAATGATGGCCTGCAAGATTTTTAGTTTTCTTTCTGTTAAATCCATTTCGGCCTCCCTGTTGTTAGCACTCTTACCTTGCGAGTGCTAACCTCAAGTTAAATGTAACACCTGCCCCGGTCATTGTCAACACCTATTTCGCTTTTTTTCGTGAAGGTTTCGTGAAAAGGATCGCCCGCCTCTGTGAGGCGGGCGGCTGGATGCGCTTTCATTACTCTGCGTATGTTTTGAGACTCTTGACTGCACAGCCCCGTTCCACTTCCTGCTCATTGCTCTTGGAAACGGTGAACTCGTGCTTCGCCGTGATGCTCTTCCCCTTGGTGTCCTTGGTCGTGATCACGTAGGTGTAGGTCCCGGCGGACAGCTTGGAGAACTTCATGCTCTTATCGAATTTATAGAGGCTGCTGATCTTGGCATAGGGCTTTCTCGATGCCTTGTAGACCGTCTTGCCGCTTTCCGAGATGATCTTCACGGAAATGGACTTGATCTTGTAATTGCTGATCACATGACCGCTGACCGTCATGCCGCTGCCCTTCTTGATGGCTACCGGATACGTGTAGCCACAGATGCCCATGTGCGATTTGCCGTTGACCGATCCTGCCTTGCCACTGTATTTCTTCCAGAAGGTCTTGAGGGCCTTCTTGCCCCGGGTGCCTGCCGTGTAGTTGGTGTTCCAGGGGATCTCGTAGACCGCACAGAACTGGACTGCCGCAAGGTACGCCCCAGTGTCGTTGTCGGGAACGTTCTCCAGAGTCGCCCACACCTGGGGATAGCTCTTCTTCAGCTCTCCCTTCATGAACTCCAGCTGCATGTTCACGTTGGCGATGGACACGTCCTTCTTCACCGCCATGTTCAGCAGCTTCTGCCTGCGCCCCAGGGACGTCCACTGGCAGAGACCGTATCCGCTGTAGTCCTTGGTGAAGTATCTGGTCTTCCCGAAGCCGGACTTGTACTTGCCCTTGTTCTTCTTGCCTTTGTTGACCCGCTTGGTGTACTCCTCATCGCTGAGCCCGTAGGCGATATTGTAGATGTTCTCCAGATTGTTGGAGCGCATCCCGCTCTCGGCCTCCAGATTCGTCATCACTCCGCAGGCCGCGGCCATATTCAGGTCCATGGACTTCGTCAGATAATTGTAGACCTTTTTCTCATCCTTCTCCGTGGCCGCGTAGACCTTCTCCACAAGCATGGAAAAGGCGCTCCCGTCACTTCCGCCGACAGACACAGGGATCTGTACCGCCGCCAGCATCAGGACCACGACGCAAAGGCTGATGATCTTCTTCATTATTCCCAATCCCCTCCGCTGAGATAGATGCACTTGGCCCAGCAGTCACGCATGATCTTCTGCACGTAGTCGCGCTCGCTTTCGGGCGGCTCCTCGTACAGCTCATATTCCGGCGTGTTCTGAATGCACTTGAAAGTCATGGTAATGGCGTTGCATGCTCCGCAGCTAACGCATCTTCTTCTGTCGATGACGATCATGGATCCCTACCTCATTTCCCACAGTTACGGCGGCCAATGACATTGATTAAAAATTTTACTCCATGTGCCAAATATTGTCAAGGGATTGTTCGGCCGGCAGAAGGCTGTGTGCCATAAGCCGGTGACGTGATGGATGCTTCTTTGCATCCCGCCCTATGCGTTCCTGCATAAAACGGCTGGTGCAGGCCGGCAGAATGCGATATAATATGTAAAAAGCTATCCAATGTTTGATCTGAGAGGAGGAACGACACAATGAAAACCATCGACAACGATATCTACAGGACGATCATCGAGAACCTGGGCGTGGAGATCTTCGTCACCGATGGCGAAGGCAAGGTGCTCTTCGTCAACCCCGCTTCCATCGAGATCAACGAGCTGGATGTGGACAACATCATCGGCCGGAACGTCCGGGATCTGATGAACGAGGGTTACTTCCAGGAAAGCAGCACCCTGCGGGTCCTGAAGGAGCGCAAGACCGTCAGCGTGCTGCAGCACCTCAGGGGCGGCAAACAGATCATCGCCACCGGCGTTCCCATCTTCGGAGAGAACGATGAGATCGAGATGGTCCTCACCACCTCGCAGGACATCGAGGCGGTAAACCAGCTTTTGGAAACCCTGAGTCAGCAGCAGCAGGAGATCCAGGAGCTGACCCAGGAGCTCTCCCGAAGCTTCGGATTCGAGACGGTGGATCCGGCCAGCATCAAAGTCCGGGCCACGTTGGACCGGGTGTCGTCCATGGATATTCCCGTGCTCATCTACGGGGAGTCCGGCACGGGCAAGCATACTGCCGCCCGCTATATCCACTACACCGGAAACCGCCGGGACAAGCCCTTCATCGTGGTCAACTGCACCAGCGCCGATGAGGATTTTCTGGCCAGGGAGATATTCGGCGAGGAGATCCGCACGAACGACGGACAGTCCCGCACCATTCGGCCGGGCAAGCTGGATCAGGCAAAGGAAGGCACTCTCGCGCTGAACAACATCAGCTACATGCCGCCCCGGATCCAGGCGAAACTGTTCGAATACATCGACACGGGCAAATACAAACGGGTGGGAAGCGATCACGAGAGCAGCTCCTCTGCCCGGATCCTGGCCATGACCGGCATGGATCTGCAGAGCCTCAGCGAGACGGGAATGTTCATGAAGCCGCTCTACTACCGGCTTGCCACCGTTCCCGTAAGCATCCCTCCCCTGCGCAGCCGGACGAAGGATATTCCCCAGCTGGCCAGCCAGTACATCGCCCGCTACAACGAGAAGTACAAGACCAAGAAGATCCTCAGCCGGGACGCCCTGGGCAAGCTGGCTTCCCATTCCTGGCCCGGCAATCTCATCGAGCTGGACCAGGCCATCGAAAGCGCCTACATCCTGACCGACGGTCCGGTGATCCGGGGAGAGACCATCCACGATGTTCTCCACAACCCCGGTGAGGACAGCGAAAGCAAGAGCGCCGTCTACTGCGAGGACATCATTCCCCTCAAAGAAGCGAAACACCAGCTGGAGGAACAGCTGGTGAAGCGCGCGTATGAAATTTACAAGACTACCCACAAGACGGCGGAAGCCCTGGGGGTGAACCAGTCCACCGTTTCCCGGATCCTGAACAAGTACCGGACGTGACCACGCCCGGCATATACCTGAGCACCCAGCCCCTGGTCCTACATGGCCAGGGGTTTGTAGTCCAGCTTCGTCCCCTGCTGTTTCAGGGTTATGGCCCGCAGGAAGGCTCTCGCTGTATCCATGCAGGTAAAGGCAGGGATGCGCCGTTCGATGGCCCGCCGCCGCACCGGGAAGCTCTCGTTCTCCATGTTGTTGGCCACCGTAGGCACGTTGATCACCAGGGAGATCTTCTCCGGGCTGTCCGTGTCGTGATTCATGATCCACCGCTGAGCGGTATCGTAATCCATGAGCTCCGTGCTGATCCCGGCCGCCCTGACGAAATCGATGGTGTCGTCCGTGGACCAGATCCGGAATCCCGCGTTCACGTACCCCCGCAGGATCTGTGCCGTGTCCTCATTCTGCTCGCTGGTCCTCAGGGTGACGAAAATGTTGCCGGAGGTAGGAATGTTCGATCCCTCCGCGAGGAATCCCTTGTACAGCGCCTTGTCCAGATCGCTGTCGATGCCGAGCACCTCTCCCGTAGACTTCATCTCCGGCCCGAGGGCCATGTCCATATCCGTCAGCTTCGCGCTGGAGAACACCGGCACCTTCACCGCGTACTCCTCGCTCCGCGGATACAGTCCCGTACCGTATTCCCAGTCGCGCAAAGGCTGGCCCAGCATGGCGGCGACCGCCAGCTTCACCATGGGAACTCCGGTGACCTTGCTGAGGATGGGCACCGTCCGGGAAGCCCTGGGGTTCACTTCGATCACGTAGATGTTCTTTCCGTCGTAGGCGTACTGGATGTTCACCAGTCCCACCACCTGCAGTGCCCGGGCGATCCTTCTGGTGTAGTTCACCAGCTTCTGCTCCACCGCCGCGGTCAGCGTAAAGTCCGGATACACGCTGATGCTGTCGCCGGAGTGGACTCCCGCCCGCTCCACGTGCTCCATGATGCCCGGGATCAGGATGTCCTCGCCATCGGAAATGGCGTCCACCTCGATCTCCTTGCCCTGGATGTACTGGTCGATGAGCACCGGATGATCCGTGGATAAGGATACCGCCTCCTTCAGGTATTTCTCCAGTTCCTCGTCGCTGTACACCACCTGCATGGCCCGGCCGCCGATGACGTAGGAGGGACGGACCACAAGAGGATAGCCCAGCCTTTGCACGGCTTCGAACGCTTCCTCTCTCGTGGTAACGGCTACGCCCTCGGGCACCGCGATGCCCAGTTCACCCAGGAGCTGCACGAATTTCTCCCGGTCCTCCGCCAGATCGATGCTCCGGCAGGAGGTTCCAAGGATGTTGATGCTCCGGCTGTTCAGCTGCTCCGCCAGATTCAGCGAGGTCTGCCCGCCGAACTGCAGGATCACGCCTACCGGCCGCTCACGCTTGATCACGTTCATCACGTCATCCACGTGCAGGGGCTCGAAGTACAGTTTGTCCGATGTGTCGAAGTCGGTGCTCACCGTCTCCGGGTTGTTGTTCATGATGATGGCCTCGTAGCCCAGCTCCTTGATGGCCCAGATACCCTGGACGCAGCAGTAGTCGAACTCGATGCCCTG
>CACXCQ010000200.1 GCA_902766185.1 uncultured Eubacteriales bacterium | reverse complement strand
GGACTCTGCGAAACCAACGTGACCGGACATGGTGCCGTTAGCTTTTCTTTCGTTGAACTCTTCGACGGAAACGCCGATGCCCTGCTCGTGCATAACAACCGGTCCGAAGGGGGACAGGGAGTTGACTCTTCTGGACAGGATGTGCTTAACATCGGTCATGCAGCCGGTCATTACGAGGACCAGCATGTCCATGATGTGACCCGGGTTGATGCCGGTGCCCAGGATGGAGACGCCGTTTTCCTTAGCGATCTTGTCCAGCTCAGCTGCCAGCTCGGGGCTCTGTGCTGCGGGATAAGCCATCTCCTCAGCGGAGGTGATGCAGTTGATGCCCTGCTCCAGGATGAACTTCATTCTCGGGAAAGCTTCCTTTGTGAAGGAGTCTGTGCACAGGATGACGATATCAGCAGCACCCGGCTTGATGATTTCTTCCGGAGCAGCGATGAGGACATCTTCTCTGTCGCCCTTCTCGGTCTTGATGTACTCATACATCGAATGACCCTGCTTGTGTTCTCTTCCGGCAACACCAACGATGTCAACGCCTTCCTTGCTCAGCAGCATATCGGCAACGCCGCCGCCCATTGCACCAAGACCCCAGATGATTACTTTTACGTTTTCCATGTTAATCTCCTTTTCTTTTGGTTATTCAATAAAGATTTGCCATAACTTATTTACGCTCCTAATATGAAGCAATTCCCGTGCCAACATCCACCAAACAATGCGCAAAGGCTGGAATTTCAACGTTTCCAGCCTTTGCGTCCTCATTCTGTGCCCGATAAAAACAGGGCGTTTTACCAACATACCGCAAATATATTTGCTATTTTGCGCAAATATATTTGCCTTTGTGAATATTATTCATACCAATTCATATTTTTTCAGCTTATGCTGAAGATTCTGACGGATCATGCCCAGCTCCCGGGCGGTCCGGGTAACATTTCCCCCGTTGCCGGCCAGGTACTGCCGGATCACCGTCTGCTCGATGCGGGACAGATACTCCGCCAGAGACTCCTCCTCCGGGCTGAATTCGCTGATGGCGGGGTCCCCTTCCCGGTAGGTGGGCCGGATGCTGATGTCCCGGTCCGTCAGCACGTGTTCATCCTCCGCCAGCGACACCGCTGACATGATGATGTTCTCCAGCTCCCGGACATTTCCCGGATAATCGTAGTTCTTGAGCTTTTCCAGAGCAGGCTCGGCGATCATCCAGATCTCCCGGCCGTATTCTTCATTATATTTGCGGATGAACCGGTCCGCCAGAATGGGAATATCTCCTTTTCGCTCCCGGAGCGGCGGCAGATCGACGCCGATGACGTTCAGCCGGTAGTAGAGGTCAGGCCGCAGGGCCCCCCGCTGGATCAGCTCCTGGGGAGGCTCGTTCACCGTGGCGATGATGCGCACGTCCACCAGAATGTCCTTGCTCCCGCCTACCCGGCGGATGTATTTTTCCTGCAGCACCCGGAGTAGCTTGCTCTGCAGCTCGTAAGGCATGGCGCTGATCTCATCCAGCAGCAGGGTCCCGCCATGGGCCTGCTCGAACAATCCCGCCCGGTCGACCGCGCCGGTGAATCCGCCTTTTTCGGTACCGAAGAGGATCCCTTCAAGCAGGCTCTCCGGAATAGCCGCGCAGTTCTGGGCCAGGAAGGGCTTCTTGTGCCGCTTGCCCCCGTAATGGATGCTCTGGGCGATGAGCTCCTTGCCGGTTCCGGTCTCCCCGTAAATGAACACCGGAGCCGTGTTGGACGTGGCTCTCATTGCCCGATCCACCGCCTGCAGGAAATTCGGATCCTCGCCGATGATGTCCGTGAAGTGATACTGGCGGATCCCCGGGACAGGCTGGGCGTCCTCTCCGGCCTGCTCCTGCTGCGCGCTGCCGGTCTCCGTTTCCCCGCCGGCTTTCCTGCTTTTGGCGGAAATGCTGTCCTGCAGGGACATGATCCGGTCGCTCATGTCCTTGAGCTCCGTGATGTCCCTGGCCACCTCCATGGCCGCCACCACCCGGTCGTCCACGATGATGGGGATCGTGGTGTTGATGGTGGTGATCTGCTTGCCGTAGATGTTCATATAGGTCTGCTGCTTGTTCCGGATCTCCCTGCGGTTCACCAGCGCCTGATACAGCGTGCTCTCCGACTCCGGGATGTTGGAAAACACCTTCCGGAAAGGTTTGCCCAAAGCATCCTCCACGGAGATCTTCTCCAGCTGCGCCATCGCTTCATTATATAAGATCGTTCTTCCGGAGGCGTCCACGATGTGGATGGCCTCGCCCATGACCTCCGTGACCGCCCGCAGCACGGCCATATAGTCCTTGCCCCGCATGATCGTCTTCCTCTCTTCCGGTTCCTTTTCCCTTTTCCCCGCTACGATTTTACCACAAATCAAAACCCGGTGCAAATATTCTTGCACCGGGTGTATGCATCGCATATCGCGTTTTACTCTTCGATGATGGTGACCTTCTTCATGACCTGAGGCTTTTTGGGCTTGTCCATCGCGTTTCTGGGCTGGTTCACGATGGCGTCCGCCGCCTCCATGCCCTCGATGATCTTGCCAAAGGCCGCATAGTCCCCGTCGAGATGAGGCGCGTCATGCACCATGATGAAGAACTGGGAGCCTGCCGAATTGGGCATCATGGATCTGGCCATAGAGAGAACGCCTCTCTCGTGCTTCAGATCGTTCTTCACGCCGTTGCTGGCGAACTCGCCCTTGATGCTCCAGCCGGGACCGCCCATGCCGGTTCCATCGGGACATCCTCCCTGGATCATGAATCCGGGGATCACCCGGTGAAAGATCAGCCCATCGTAGAATCCGTCCTCCACCAGCTTGATGAAATTCTCCACGGTGATGGGCGCGATCTCCGGATAGAGTTCGCCCTTCATGATGTCGCCGTTCTCCATTTCGATCTGTACGTACTTCATTGTGTGTTTTCCTCCTGTGTTTTGATTTAGTCTCTCATGCGGAAAGCGTTGTACTGCAGCTTCCCGCTGTCCAGCAGTCTCCAGAATTCATCCTTCAGGTATTCCGGATACAGCACCTCCAGCTTCGCCACTTCTCCCCGGTCGAGGAAGGCTACCTCGCGCAAAACCTGGGCATCCTCTGCCAGCTCGGGGTCGGTGCCCAAAGCCAGGTCCTGCGTATCTCCCTCCACATGGCAGAGAAAGAAATTGACGAACCGCTGTCCCCGGCCGGAGACCTCCTCCACGTGCCAGAGCAGACCGTCCACGCCGATGTCCAGCCCCGTCTCTTCCTTTACCTCCCGTATGGCAGCCTCGGCCGCGTTCTCGTTTTCTTCGATGCCGCCGCCGGGGACCATCCAGATGTCTTTGTCCTCATGATGCTGCCGCACCAGTAGCATCCGTTCGTCTTTGTCGAGCACGATGGCTCTCACTCCTCCAGTCCACATATCTGTTCTCCGCTAAAACCACTTCTGTAACACTCGTATTATCCTATGAGTCCCGTTCCTCCGGCCACTGCGCCGATGGCTGCCATGATCAGCATCACCCGGATGGGCTTCATCTTCGCGGCCGTCATCAGCAGCACGGACACCACCGCGATCGCGATGGCGATAAAGCCGTAATAACCAGGACCGCCGGTAAACAGTTTCGCCGAGATCAGCGGTCCATGGACCAGAACGCCTTCGCTGACGAAGATCACCGCTGCGCTGATCAGGCCGATGGTCACCGGGCGGATCCCAAGGAACGCGCCCTTGACCAGGGGGTTCTCGCTGAAGCTGTCCAGAAAGCGGCAGACGATCAGCATCAGCACGAATTCCGGCAGGATCACGCCCAGCGTCGCCGCCGCGGCTCCGGCCAGGCCGGCGAACTTCAGCCCCACATACGTGGCGGCGTTCACCGCAATGGCTCCGGGCGTCACCTGTGACAGCGCCAGAAGATCCGAAAACTCCGCCTGGGTCATGAAGCCGAACTGCTGCACGCTCTGATAGATCAGAGGCAACAGCGCCAGGCCTCCGCCGTAGCCGAAGAGTCCGATCCGAAAGAACGCGACGAAAAGGGTCAGCAGTTTCATTTCTGCACCCCCTTCCGGTCTTCGGGCGGGACGTCATCCTGCGGCCTGCCTTTGCGGTCACGCAGCAGGGTCCAGGCGATGCCGATGATGCCGCCGGCCAGGATCACCCAGATGGCGGTGATGCCGAACACGCCCACGGCGAGCAAGGCACCGATCATCAGGATCCACTGCAGTGGCGTGCGCAGGACCTGCCGCCCAAGCCGCACCGCGGAGACCAGGATCAGTCCGCACACCGCCGCCTTGACGCCCAGAAACGCCCCCGCGACCCAGGGGTTGTCCCCGATGGCCCCGAGGATGAGTACGGCCAGCGTGATGATCACAAAGGAAGGGATCACCACGCCCACGGTGGCGCAGACCGCTCCGGCAGTTCCGCCGACCTTCCGGCCGATGTATGTGGCCATATTGATGGCGATGATGCCCGGAAGTGACTGGCTGACCGCGATGCAGTCCACCACCTCGTCCTCTGTCAGCCAGCGGTGATCCTCACACGCCAGCTGCTGCATCTGGGGGATCATGGCGTATCCGCCGCCAACGGTAAAAAGCCCCAGCTTCAGAAACGCGATGAACAGCTCCAGCAGACTTCTTCCCTTTTGCTTCCCCTGCTTTTCTTCCATAACTATCCGATAATTATTCGATGGGGCCCCGGCGTTCCGCCTCCACCGTCTTCACTGCGGTCTCAATGCCCTCCTCGATGGTCATGTCCGTACGGTCGGCGTCCCGGCGCATCTTGTACTCGATCATGCCGTCCGCAGCTCCTCTTCCGACGGTGATCCGGATGGGGATCCCCAGAAGGTCCGCGTCCTTGAATTTGACGCCCGGTCTCTCCATCCGGTCATCCAGAAGCACTTCCACGCCCTGCTGCTGCAGGCTCTGGTAGATCTGCTCCGCCACGGCAGCCTGCGTCTCATCATCCGGCTTCATCAGGGTGATGATCACGTGATAGGGCGCCACCGCGATGGGCCAGATGATGCCGTTGTCATCGTGATGCTGCTCCACGACGGCAGCCAGCGTCCGGCTGACGCCGATCCCGTAGCATCCCATGACGATGGGATGGCTCTCCATGTTTTCATCCTTGTAGAGCGCTCCCATGGACTCGCTGTATTTCGTCCCCAGCTTGAAGACCTGTCCGACCTCGATGCCCCGGGCATATTTCACGGGAGCACCGCACACCGGGCAGGGGTCTCCCTCCGCCAGGACCTTGATGTCCGTCACGATGTCCGCTTCGTAGTCGCGTCCATAGTTCACGTTCTTCACGTGGTGGTCTTTTTTGCATGCTCCCGCGCAGAGGTTCTTCTGTCCGGGAACCTCGCTGTCCACCACGATGAGGCAGTCATGCAGGCCCACAGGCCCGGTGAATCCGCCTACGCAGCCGGTGGCTTCGCCCATCTTCTCCTCGTCGGCAAACTCGATGGCGTGCTCCGGAATGTCCAGAGCGTTCACCAGCTTGGTCATGTTCAGTTCTCTGTCTCCCCGGACGAAGGCCGCCACGTAACCGTCCTCCTCGCCCTGCTCGTTGTACTTGACGAAGAGCAGCGCCTTCAGCGTCTTGCTCGTGGGAAGACCCAGGTAATCCGCCACCGCCTCGATGGTGGACGTCTCCGGAGTATATACCTCCTCCATGGGGAGCATTTCCTCATCCGTCGGGGCAGCATCCGTGCAGGCAGCCCGCTCGGTGGTGGCCGCCATGTCGCACTTCTCGCAGTAGGCGATCTCGCTCTCGCCCACTTCCGACAGGGCGGTGAACTCGTGGGAGTTGCTGCCGCCGATGGCGCCGGAATCCGCCTCCACCGGCCGGAAGGTCAGTCCGCACCGGGTGAAGATCTTCTCGTAGGCCTCGTACATGATCCGGTAGCTCTCGTCCAGCCCCGCTTCATCCCGGTCGAAGGAATAGGCATCCTTCATGATGAATTCCCGGCTGCGCATCAGTCCGAATCTGGGCCGCGCCTCATCACGGTACTTCGTCTGGATCTGGTAGAGGTTCATGGGCAGCTGCCGGTAGGAGGAAATGTCGTTGCGGACGATGTCCGTGAAGATTTCCTCATGCGTGGGGCCGAGGCAGAAGTCTCTGCCATTTCTGTCCTTCAGTCTCCACAGCTCCGGTCCGTAGGCGTACCAGCGGCCGGATTCCTGCCACAGCTCCGCCGGCTGCACCGCGGACATCAGGATCTCCTGACCTCCCGCCGCGTCCATCTCCTCGCGGACGATGCCCTCGATCTTGTGCAGGGCCCGCCATCCCATAGGCATGAAGCCGTAGACGCCGGAAACCAGCTTGCGGATCATTCCTGCCCGCAAAAGCAGGATGTGGCTGGGAATCTCCGCCTCGGTGGGAACTTCTCTCAGTGTTTTCAGATGTGCTTTTGATAATCTCATATGTGTCAACTCTCCTCTGTATTTATTACTATCTGTATATGGACGCGACAGCCTGGCACGCGATGCCCTCTTCCCGTCCGATGAAGCCAAGCTTTTCCGTGGTGGTTCCTTTGATGCCGATCCGGCTCTCCTCGATCTGGAGCGTCTCCGCCAGATTCCTGCGCATGGCGTCCGCGTAGGGGCGGATCTTCGGCTGCTGGGCGATGACGGTCACGTCGATATTGCCGATCTCGTAGTAGGCTTCCTTCAGCATCTCCCGGACCTTCTCCAGCAAAAGCAGGCTGGATATGCCCTCGTAGTCCGGGTCCGTATCCGGGAAATGGATCCCGATGTCTCCCAGCCCGGCAGCGCCCAGCAAGGCGTCCATCACGGCGTGGATCAGCACGTCCGCATCGGAATGGCCCTCCAGCCCTTTGGGGAAGGGAATGGTCTCTCCACCCAGGATCAGGGCTCTGCCCTCGGTCAGCCGGTGCACGTCAAATCCTGTTCCAATACGATTTTCCATGGGAAGGTCCTCTTTCGTCGTTATCTTGATGTTCTGGTATTCGCCGTCCACCAGAGCGATCTCGGCGCCGGCGTGTTCCACGATGGCTGCGTCATCCGTTCCGAAAAAGCTGTCGTCGTAAGCCTTTTCGTAAGCGTCGATGAGCAGGGATTTGCGGAAGCCCTGGGGCGTCTGCACCGTGTAGTATTCGCTGCGGTCCACGCTTTCGCTCTTTGCGTCCTCCACGGACAGGTGGCGGACGCTGCTGGTCATGGCCACACAGGCCACCGCAGCCCCCTTCTCCGCCGTGGCCTCCAGCACGCTGCGGATCACTTCCTCGCTGATGAATGGTCTGGCCGCGTCGTGGATGAGAACGTATTCCACTCCGGGCTTTCGCCTGTTCATCTCCTGAAGGGCATTGTATACGGAGTCCTGCCGCTCATCGCCCCCGGCCACCACGGATTCCACTTTCTCGAACCCGTGATTGCGGATGATCTCCGAACAGGTGTCCAGATATTTCTCTCCGGCCACCACGAAGATGTAGTCGATCTCCTCCATCCTCTCAAAGGCGTCCATCGCCTTTGCCAGGACAGGCTTTCCTCCGATCTTCAGATATTGCTTGGGGATCTGGCTTCCCAGCCGGCTTCCCTCGCCGGCGGCGGCGATGATGACCGCTACGCGCTTGCCACGATACATATCAGGTCCCTCCTGCCTTTGCTTACTTGTCTCCCGACGGCTTGGCGAAGATCATTCGGCCCGCTGTGGTCTGGAGCACACTCGTCACCGTCACTTTGATGGTCTGGCCGATGAACCGGCGGCCATCCTCCACGACGATCATGGTTCCGTCGTCCAGATAGGCAACCGCCTGATTCCGTTCCTTGCCTTCCTTCACCAGGGACAGGATCATCTCCTCTCCCGGCAGCACCACCGGCTTAAGCGTATTGGCCAGCTCGTTGATATTCAGCACCGGAACGCCTTTGATGGCAGCCACCTTGTTCAGGTTGAAGTCGTTGGTCACGACCTTCCCGCCGATGTTCTGGGCCAGCTTCAGCAGCTTGACGTCCACCTCCGGGATCTCCTCCAGGGATTTGTCCGCCGTGGTGTTGTAGATCTCCACGCCGTAATCCGTCTGGATCCGGTTCAGTATATCCAGTCCCCGCCGGCCCCGGTTCCTCTTCAGGGAATCCGAGGAATCCGCCACGTGCTGCAGCTCCACCAGCACGAACTCCGGAATGATGATGGGGCCTTCCAGAAAGCCCGTCTTCATGATGTCCGAGATCCTGCCGTCGATGATGACGCTGGTGTCGAATATCTTCGGCACGGACTCTCCTTCCTTGTGCCTGCCGGTCTTGCCCGCGGATGTGCCCCGCCTGGCAGCCATCAAGGCTTCTCTGAGATCCCTTCCGCGGCTTGTGGCCACGAAAACGCCCAGTGAGCCCAGGATCAGGTACGTGATGATGTTCAGCACCACCTGCAGCACCGGAATGTTGATCCCCTCATAGAGCCCGGTCAGAAGATAAGCCACGACCAGACCCGAGATAAGACCGCCTCCGGTGATGATGATGTCGTTGGTGGAGGTCTTTTTCAGGTCCGATTCCAGGTTCACGGCGGCCTTGCGCCCCTGCCTGGTCAGCGCCGGCGTCAGCTTGTAGAATATTAATCCAAAAATAATTGCGAAAACGAGAGTGACGAACAGGTTCTCCGCGACGGAGAGCCGTTCACTCAGATCATAGCCTCTTCCGGCCGCGATGTAGGCGGTCAGCTGATACGCACCGTATCCCAGCATCATGCCCAGGACCGTGAACACTAACTTGAACAGTTTCTGAAGCATCCTTTTTTCACCTCCTTTCTGCCGGAGTCTTTCCAGCGAAACACGCCGGGAGACTCCCCGATCTCTTATGTTCAGCCTTTGTCAGGCAGCGACCCCTGCTCGGGCGGGCGCCCTGCTCAGATCGCGTCTTCGATCATCTGCCGGGCGTCCTGCTCGTCGATATTCATGACGAGCATGATCTCGCTCTGCAGGATCTTCCTGACATTGGTGAGCATCTTCTTTTCTCCCGCGGATAGCCGGTTCTCCCGGTCGATCCTGGTCAGATTGCGGACGATACCGGCGACCAGCCGGATGTCGCCGGTCTTGATCTTTTCCATGTTTTCCCGGTACCGTTTGTTCCAGTTTCCGGTCATGTGGGTAGAATCCTGTTTCAGGATCTCCACCGCCTCCCGGACCTCCTCCTCTGAGGCGATCGGACGGACGCCGATGGCGTCACAGTTGTCCACCGGGATCATGACGTTCATGTCTCCGCAAGGGACGTGCAGAATATAGTAATCCTTGACGTTGCCCAGTATTTCGCGCTTTTCGATCTTTCTTACGATTCCCGCTCCGTGCATGGGATACAGGATCCTGTCGCCTTCCTGGTACATCATATTCCTCCCGTATGACGTTCTGGTCATACTTACTTGATATTATATCACATTTTTGAGGGGGTTTGGGGATTATTTCTTTGTGCCCACACCCCAAACCTTCTGTACCCGAAAACCAAATTGTGGTATGATGAGAACGACACAGAAAAATCACAAACCGTTCACGAAAATGTACTATCCTTGATCCAACAGGAGGTATGCAGATATGGCGAAGATACTGGTTGCTGACGACGAACAGAAGATCCGCGAGGTCATCCGGGAATACTCGGAATTCAACGGTCACGAGGTCACGGAAGCCTCTGACGGCATGATGGCGGTGGGCCTGTGCAAGCTGGAGGATTTCGATCTGATCATCATGGACATCATGATGCCGAAGCTGGACGGCTATTCCGCCTGCAAGGAGATCCGCAAGGTCAAGGATACGCCCATCATCATGCTTTCCGCGCGAAGCGAGGAATACGACAAGCTCTTCGGCTTCGAGCTGGGCATCGACGACTATGTGGTCAAGCCCTTCAGCCCCAAGGAGCTGATGGCCCGCATCAACGCGGTGCTCTCCCGTCGCAACAGTTCCCAGCAGCCCTCTTCTCAGGTCCTGACCTTTGACGGTCTGGAGATCAACATCCCCGCCCGTACAGTGACCATCGACGGCGAGAAGGTCGATCTGACCCCGAAGGAATACGATCTGCTGTTCTATCTGGTGGAGAACCGGAACATCGCCCTGTCCAGGGATCAGCTTCTGTCGGATATCTGGGGATATGACTTCTTCGGCGCCGACCGCACCATCGACACGCACATCAAGAACCTCAGGAACAACCTGGGAAAATACCGGGATTATATCGTTACGCTCCGGGGGGTGGGATACAAGTTTGAAGCTTAGACTGGACAAAAACAGCATCATATTCAAGACCTTCATGTACTTCACCCTGTTCGCCGGATTCCTGATGATCCTCCTCTGGTCGCTGCAGGTTCTGTTTCTGAACAATTTTTACGGGATCATGAAGACCCAGCAGACGAAGATGGTGGCGGAAGAACTGCAGACCTCCTTCCAGCACAACGATGAGACGGAGTTCAACAACGACGTTACGGATCTGTCCCGCTCCTACGACCTGAACATCTATGTAGTCTATTATTCCGGCGGCTCGCCCCTGTACCTGACCCACAGCGCTATGGGGGACAAGGTCACCCAGGAGTACGTGAAGGCCATCGACGCCATGTACGGCCAGATCGTGGATTCCGGCGGCGAGAACGCCCAGATCTCCCGGGTCGGCCGGGAGGACGGCTCGAAGGTCTTCGCCTACGCCGCTGTCCTGCGGGAGGGCGGAAGCGATTCGGATTACCGGGACGCCACTGTCCTGTATATCTTCTCGCCCCTGCGGCCGGTGACCTCGACGAGCAAGATCATGACCACCATCCTGATCTACGTCACCATCATTTCCCTGATCCTGGCCTTCTTCCTGTCCCTGTACCTGGCCACCCGCATCACCCGGCCCATCCGTAAGATCACGGCATCGGCCGAACGTCTTGCCAACGGCGAATACGGCGTTGTGTTCAAAGGCGGGCACTACACGGAGATCAACAATCTGGCGGACACCCTGACCTCCGCCTCCATCGAGCTGGAAAAATCCGATATGATCCAGAAGGACCTTATCGCCAACGTTTCCCACGATCTGCGCACTCCCCTGACCATGATCCGCTCCTACGCGGAAATGATCCGGGATATCTCCGGGGACAATCCGGAAAAGCGGGAGCAGCATCTGCAGGTCATCATCGATGAATCCAAACGGCTGAACGACCTGGTGGACGATCTTCTGACGGTATCCCGCCTGCAGTCCGGCAAGATCAGCGTCGAGATGAGCACCTTCAACATTTCCGCCGCGGTCCGCAGCATCGTGGACACCTACCGGGTGCTGGAAGTGGATCAGGGCTATCACTTCGATCTGAACTGCCCGGCGGAGTTCTACGTGGACGGCGACGAGGAGAAGATCAAGCAGGTGATCTCCAACCTGGTGACCAACGCCAAGAAGTTCTGCGGCGAGAGCCGCGAGATCAACATCTCTCTGCAGCGCAAAGGCAGGGCAGTCCGGGTCAGCGTCCAGGATCACGGCCCCGGCATCGCGCCGGAGGATCTGGATCACATCTGGGAGCGGTATTACCGTTCCAGTTCCAATACTGTACGCACCAGCGAAGGCTCCGGTCTGGGTCTCTCCATCGTCAAGGAGATCCTGACCCTGCACAAGGCGGACTTCGGCGTGGACAGCGCCCTGGGACAGGGCTCCGTCTTCTGGTTCGAACTGGAGCTGGTCCGCACGGAATGACCGGCAAGGCTGCCGGGACCCTCACTGGAAACAGACCCGGCACGGCCGCCGGGACCCTCACGAACGGAAGGGGCATAGATAATCATGGCTAAGAAACAAAAGACCGTGTTCGTCTGTCAGGAATGCGGCTATGAAAGTTCAAAATGGATGGGGCAATGCATCTGCGGCGCCTGGAACTCCATGGTCGAGGAAAAGGTCGTGGAATTCAGCGGGGATGACCGACGCAGGCGGACCTCAGGCGGTGAGGCTGCGGGAGCAGCCGCCGGCAGCAGAGCCGGCCGGCCGGCGAAGCTGGCGGAGATCCGCTCCGGCGAATCGGAGCGGATCGACACCGGGATCGGCGAGCTGAACCGGGTGCTTGGGGGCGGTCTTGTGCCGGGGTCTCTGACCCTGATCTCCGGCGAGCCCGGCATCGGCAAATCCACCATCATCATTCAGGCCGCGGCCCATATCGCCAGAGATGTGGGAACGGTGCTTTACGTTACCGGCGAGGAATCCGAGGAGCAGATCAAGATGCGGGCCGACCGGGTCTGCGGCGACCTCAGCGACCGGCTGTTCATCCTGGCGGAGACCAACATGGAAAACATCAGCACTGTCTGCCAGAGCCTGAAGCCCTCCTTCCTGATCATCGATTCCATCCAGACCATGTATACGGCGGAGCTGGAGTCCGCCCCGGGCAGCGTTTCACAGGTCCGGGCCTGCGGAAATGAGCTCATGCGCATCGGCAAGATGAACAGCATCCCTGT
>CACXCQ010000199.1 GCA_902766185.1 uncultured Eubacteriales bacterium | reverse complement strand
TCCGTGACATCGAAGCGGCAGCGGCAGAGGGCAACGAGAGAGCTCTGCTGGCCCTGAAGGTCTTCGCACACAAAGTCCGGTTCTACATCGGAGCGTACATCGCTGAGATGAACGGCGTTGACGCCATCGTCTTCACCGCCGGCGTCGGCGAGAACGACATCTCCATGCGTGACATCATCTGTAACGATCTGGGCAACCTGGGCATCAAGCTCGACCTGGTGAAGAACAAGGTGAGAGGCAAGGAAATGATCATCTCCAGAGACGATTCCAGAGTCAAGATCCCGCTCATCCCCACCAACGAAGAGCTGATGATCGCCAGAGACACCTACAACATCGTCAACGGAAATATGCCTGCATAACCCGGAGTCAATAGATTCAAAAATAATCATTGACAGGACTCCGCAATAAGGGTATACTTTCAATGTTGCGACTAATCGTAACGGATCAGGAGTGACGCGACGATGTGAATCGTTGCCGCGGCTCCATGAAGAAGGAGGTGGAAATCATGGCAGTACCTAAGAGAAAAACTTCCAAGGCGAAGACAAAGCAGAGAAAAGCTGCAAACATGAAGATGAAGACACCTGGTCTTTCTATCTGTCCGCAGTGCCACGAGCCGAAGCTTCCGCATAGAGTTTGCCCCAACTGCAACTACTACGATGGAAGAGAAGTCGTTGCGTCTGATATGTAAATAGCGCATTGGAAAAATCCGAAGAGCTGTTGCGCCCGCGCGTGACAGCTCTTTTTCTTTGCGCCCGACTCCACATACCGGTCCGCCGACGGGGCAGCGCCTTCGCTCAGTCCTCGTCGCTGGCAGATCAGGCGACTCGCTCGCGGAGAATAGAAGTCCAGGAAAACTCGCTCCTTCGGAGCTCAGACATTCCTGGACTTTGTCTATTCTCCGGCTTCGCTTCGTCTGTATCTGCCGCGCTCCTGCGGAATCCGCTCAGGCGCTGCCCCGCGCGGACCGGTGAGGGGAGGACGGGCGTGCATTGAACGGATATGCGTTGGCGAACGCGTGAACGCTTCCCTTTGAGCGAACGATATCGTGATTCAAGAAACTCGGAACGAAATGTCGAGATTACAACGCTTCGAGGCCCTAGTGATCTCGACTTTTTACGCATTTATGATAGATCTGCGGTGAGCAGTCGAGATTTTCCCCGATACAGCAATCCATTATCTCGACCTCGCTTGCACATGAAGGCTGTTTTTTGCCTGTACGAAAGGAAAAGTCGTTATCCCAACGTTCCAGAACGGAAGTAATCTCGACATTTCCTTTTGTCGGGGCAGATGTGAGACGGGCGGTCGCACCCGTAAGAGAAAAAACTGCCGCGCTGGGTGATCAGCGCGGCGGTCGTAGATATAGTCTGTTTTATGTTTGCCTGGCTTTGGGTTCGGCTCCGATGGTTAGTCCGGCAGGATCTCCAGGAGACGTTCGGCGATCTGGACGGCGTTGGTGGCAGCGCCCTTGCGGATGTTGTCCGCGACGACCCAGATGTTGATGCCGTTGTCCACGGAGAAGTCCCGGCGGATGCGTCCGATGTAGACTTCGTCGGTTCCGGCGGCGTCTCTTGCCAGAGGATAGACGTTGTTCTCCACGTCGTCCTGGACGACGATCCCGGGGGATCTGCGGAAGAGCTCGATGATGTCCTCAAGTTCAAAGGGCTTCTCCAGTTCCACGTTGATGGACTCGCTGTGGGAGTCGAAGACGGGGACACGGACCGTAGTGGCAGTGACCTTGATGCTGTCATCGCCGAGGATCTTGTGTGTCTCGTTGATCATCTTCATTTCTTCCTTGGTGTATCCGTTGGGAAGGAAGACATCGATATGAGGCAGGCAGTTGCCCGCGATGGGGTGGGCGTAAGCCTGCAGAGGCTCGTCCTTGCCTTCGAGACCGTTCTTCAGGTCGTTGATGCCCTTCATTCCTGAACCGGAAACGGCCTGATAGGTGGAGTATACTACTCGCTTGATGCCATAGGCATCCTGAAGGGGCTTCAGGGCGACCATAGCCTGAATGGTGGAGCAGTTGGGGTTTGCAATGATACCTTTGTTCCACTCGATGTCCTGGGGATTGACCTCGGGGACGACCAGGGGAACGGTTTCGTCCATGCGCCACTGGCTGCTGTTGTCCACGACCACGGTGCCATGAGCTGCCGCGATGGGCGCGTAGGTGGCGCTGGTGCCGCCTCCCGCGCTGAACAGGGCGATATCGATGGGTTTGTCGAAGGAGTGCTCGTTCAGCTCCTCCACGACATAGTCCTTCCCGCGGAAGGTGACTGTCTTACCGGCAGAGCGGCTGGATGCCATAAGGTAAAGGTTATCATAGGGGAAATCCCGTTCCTCCAGAACCTTCAGAAACGTCGTTCCCACGACGCCTGTGGCTCCTACAACTGCTACATTCGGTTTTCTCTTCATGTGTCCAGACCTCCATTTTCTGCACAATATTTATATTCCGTTTCCAGAATGGTTTCTACAATAGCCCGACCGCGTTCATCCAGCGCGCGGTACTTGCGAATCAGTTTGTTGAATTCCTCCGGTGTCGAACAGGAATCAAAGGTGCTTGATTTCATATTATCCTGATGCAGGTAATTCGCGTCACAGTCGAGTACATCGAGAAGACGGTACATAAGACCGATCTTCGGCGTGCTCACTTCGTTTTCATAATTGGCGATCGCTCCCTTGGTCACGCCAATGCGGTCTGCCAACTGTTCTTGTGTAATGTGGAGTTCTGTCCGTCGTTCCTTAATTCTGCTACCAATACTCATAAGTCCTCCTCATTGAAACGTCATTATTTAGAATTGTCAATTATTATGAAAACCAGATTCAAATATAGCACAGTATACGCTGACAATCAATGAATTGGAGAATATTTGACAAATAAATGGTAGCGATAAAACCAAAAAAATACAGAATCGTGTAGTGGGACGGAAGAGATACTACCAAAAGTAGTGCGATTGTGGTATGATATATGTTGCAAAAATGTTGACTGGAGGATTCTAAATGACATACATACAAGCAATCATTCTCGGGCTGATTCAAGGGCTGGCGGAGTTTCTCCCCATCAGCAGTTCCGGGCATCTGGCACTGCTGCAGTACTTCTTCGGGATCAGCGGTGAAAGCGTTCTTCCCTTCACGGTGCTCCTGCATCTGGGCACGCTTATTTCCGTGTTCATCATCTACTGGAAGGACATCGTGGATCTAGTGAAGGAGCTGGTGGCAACGATCCGGGATCTGTGCACCGGCAAGGGGCTTCGGATCAACGCCAATCCCACCCGGAGGATGGGATTCATGATCATCGTGGCGACCATACCCACTGCGCTGATCGGGCTTCTGTTCGAGGATTTCTTCGAAGGCCTGTATTCATCGCTGGTGGGGATCTGCCTGGGGCTGATCTTTACCGGAGCCATCCTTTTGCTGGCTGAACGGATGGGAAAACAGGACAAGGACATCATGAGCCTGAAATTCCGGCACGCTGTCTTCGTCGGCATCATGCAGGGAATCGCCATCTGCCCGGGAGTATCCCGGTCAGGTTCCACGCTGTTCGGCAGCCTCATGTCCGGTCTCGACCGGGCAACGGCGGTGAAATTCGCCTTCCTGATCTCCATCCCGTCCATTCTGGGATCGGTGATCCTGGAAGCACCGGATGCTTTTGCCCAGGGCATGGATCCGGCCATCATCGGACCGGTGATCGCCGGCGTCATCGTAGCCGCCCTGTCCGGCATCTTCGCCATCAAGGCAATGATCCGGGTGGTCACAGGCAAGCGTCTCGTGGGATTCAGCATCTACGTATGGCTGGTGGCCATCGCCGTGCTGGGGTACGTGCTGGTGGGATGATCCCCGCGCAGCGTACAGGCGCAGAGAAAACAGATGAAACGATCGGACAAATACAGAACCGAATAAGAGGTAATACATGGCAGAGAAAAAACGGGGACCAGGACGTCCCCCAGGCAGTAAAAACAAAACGAAATCAACTTCACGGAACACCCAGAAGACCAGCACGAAAAGCTCCTCTTCTGGACAGCGCACGAGCGCATCAGCCGCCCGCAAGGTGGACGAGATCGAAGCCAGGAACCAGGCGAAGGCCCAGATCAAGGACGAGATCATCGGCATCATTATCATTGCGGTGGGCGTTTTTCTGGTGGTCGCTCTGCAGACCGCGTACGCCGGCAGCGCAGGCGCGGCTATCTCCAGCGCTCTGAAGGGCTGTTTCGGGTTCACAGCTTTTGTGCTCCCGTATTATTTCATCGTATACGGCGTGCTGCTGTTCATGGGAAAGACCATCCATATCGGGATCAAGTCCATCATCCTGCTGGTGATCATCTTTTTGATGATCTCCCTCATCAACGCGGGGAGATTCATGGATCCCATCGTGGAGGGCGGCGGATTCCACAGCGTATCACAGAGCTTCGAAAACGGGATCGCTCTGTCGGACGGTGGTGTGTTCGGCATGTTCGTCGGCTCTCTGCTGTCCGGATGGATCGGTGTTCCGGGACTTTATATCCTGACCTTTGTGGTGATCTTCATCTGCCTGCTTTTGCTGATCAACACCCCGGTGTCCAGATTCTTTGAGAACATGAAGGCGAGAAGGATCCGGCGTCAGCTGGAGCGGACGGAAACGGTGAGGGAAGAGACCGAGAAGGTGGAGAACGCCAGACAGATCCGTCAGCAGCAGCTGGCTGAAGATAACGAGAGAAGAAAGAACGCCGGAAAACGGGAGAAGATCATCAGCCTGATCAGCGATGAAGAGCCCTCAGGCCGGGCGGGAGAAATAGGATCCTCCGCGGCCTCAGGCAGCGATAAGGGAGAACAGAAGGGACTCCTGGGCCGGGGAAGAAAGAAGAAAACAGACGATGCGGCGGCAGAGGCATCCGCAGCGGAGGAAAAGGCACCGGCCAGGAAGGATGTTCCCGCGCTGGTCACCAGTTCCTATGATCCGGCAGCGGAGAAGCTGACCAATTCCCAGGCCGCCCAGAGCAGCCTTTCCGAGGAGGATTTCAACGGAGAAGCGGTGAGCGAGAACTACCAGTTCCCGTCAACGGAGCTTCTCAGCAAGGGAAAGAGAAACGCCCGCAGCCGTTCGGAAACGGAGAACGAGCTGCGCAGCAAGGCGCTGAAGCTGGAGGAGACCCTGCGCAGCTTCGGCATTTCCGCCCAGGTGACCAACGTTTCACAGGGCCCTGCGGTGACCCGCTACGAGGTCCATCCGGACAGCGGCGTCAAGGTAAAGGGGATCAAGAATCTGGCGGATGATATCGCTCTGAATATGGAGGCCAAGAGCATCCGTATCGAGGCGCCGATCCCCGGCAAACCTGCCGTGGGCATCGAGATCGAAAACGACCGCATCAACATGGTGACCGCCCGGGAGATCATCGAATCCGCCGCCTTCCGCAACGCCGCGTCGAAGATCAGCTTCGCCGTGGGCAAGGATATCGCCGGCAAGTCCATCGTGGCGGACCTGAAGTCCATGCCCCATCTGCTGATCGCGGGCTCCACCGGATCCGGCAAGAGCGTCTGCATCAACACCATCATCACCAGTTTCCTGTACAAAGCCAGGCCGGATGAGGTGAAGCTGGTGCTCATCGACCCCAAGGTGGTGGAGCTGTCCAACTACAACGGGATCCCCCATATGCTGATCCCTGTGGTAACGGAGCCGGCGAAGGCAGCTGCCGCGCTGAACTGGGCGGTGGCGGAGATGGACGAACGGTACAGAAAGTTCGCCGAACTGCACTGCCGGGACCTGGACAGCTATAACCAGAAGGTACAGAAGAAGAAATACCAGGTGGTGGACGGAGAAGTCCAGAAGCCGCTTCCGCAGGTGGTCATCATCATCGACGAGCTGGCCGACCTGATGATGGCGGCGCCGTCCCAGGTGGAGGAATCCATCTGCCGGCTCGCCCAGAAGGCCAGAGCGGCGGGCATGCACCTGATCGTGGCGACCCAGCGTCCGTCCGTGGACGTCATCACCGGAGTTATCAAGGCGAACATCCCCTCAAGGATCGCCTTTGCCGTATCCTCCCAGGTGGATTCACGAACCATTCTGGACATGGTGGGCGCGGAAAAACTGGTGGGCAAGGGCGATATGCTCTTCAACCCGCTGGGCAGCGGAAAGCCCATCCGGGTCCAGGGCGCCTTCATTTCGGACAACGAGGTGAACGGCGTGATCGACTTCGTGAAGTCCCAGGTGGAGGAAACGGAGTACGCGGAAGCCGTCATCGACAAGATCGAGCAGGCAAATCTGCCCGACGCGGAGAAGGGAAATACCAGAGACGAGGGGGACGAGCTCCTTCAGGAGGCCATCGAGCTGGTGGTGGGCGCCGGACAGGCGTCGGTATCCATGCTTCAGCGGCGCTTCCGGATCGGATATAACCGGGCTGCCAGGATCATCGACATGATGGAAGAAAGACAGATCATCGGCCCGTCGGAGGGCAGCAAACCCAGGAAAGTCCTCATTTCCGAGGAGGATCTGCGGATGATGCAGGAAGGTGCCGCAGGCATCGAAGCGGCAGATGAACAGTCCTGATGAAGGGCAAAGGCTGGACAGGCATGAAACCAACAAAAGATAACATAAAACTTTATATCGACACCCTCGGATGTCCGAAGAATTTCAACGATTCCGAGGCTGCAGCCGGCATCTGGGAGGCCGCGGGGATGAGCATCACCGACGATCTGCTGGAGGCGGACGCCATCATGGTGAACACCTGCGGGTTCATCAACGACGCCAAAAAAGAGTCCATCGACCGGATCTTTGAGATGGTATCTCTGGCGGAGGAACGGGAGAAAGCAGGCGGAAAGCGGCCGCTGCTTTGCGTCAGCGGATGCCTCTCCCAGCGTTATGCACCGGAGCTGGCGAAGGAGATCCCCGAAGTGGACATCTTCCTGGGCGTGAACGAATACGAGAAGCTTCCGGAGATCATACGGGAAAGGCAGGGGAATCTTTTCATCAGCTGCGCTCCGGCGAAGTTCACGGAGTTCAGTGCCCGCAGAGTGGAGGAAAACTCGCATACCGCGACCTTAAGGATCGCGGAGGGCTGCAACAACCGCTGCGCCTACTGCGTGATCCCGTCCATCCGTGGTCCGTATCGCAGCCGCCGGATGGAGGACATCCTGAAGGAGGCGCAGACTCTTGGAAATGCGGGCTGCAGGGAACTCATCCTCATCGCGCAGGACGTGACCGAGTACGGCAGGGATCTCTACGGGGAGCTTCGCCTGCCCATGCTTTTGCGGGAACTGGCCAAGGTCCCGCAGATCCGCTGGATCCGCCTGATGTACTGCTACGAGGACAAGATCACGGACGAGCTCATCGAGACCATGGCCAGCGAGCCGAAGATCTGCCACTACATCGACATTCCCCTGCAGCACTGCTCCGACAGCGTGCTTAAGGGAATGCGGAGGAGATCCACAAGCGACAGCATTCGCGGCACCATCGCGAGACTTCGGGAGGCTGTGCCGGACATCCACATCCGGACCACCATGATCACCGGATTCCCCGGAGAGACCGACGAGGATTTCGCGGAGCTTTCCGACTTCGTCCGGGAAATGCGCTTTGAACGTCTGGGGGTATTCCCTTATTCCCAGGAGGAGGGAACACCCGCCGGTGACCGGCCCGATCAGATCGATGAGGAGGTCAGGAGCCGCCGGGCGGATGAGATCATGCGCCGGCAGGTGGAGATCTCCAGAGAGGTGAACGAAAGCAAGATCGGAACGGTACAGCTGGTGCTCATCGAAGAGATGGATGAGGACGGCGCCTGGATCGGCAGGACCCAGTACGACGCGCCGGAGATCGACGGAAGCGTGATCCTCACCAGCGACCAGCCTTTGCGAAAGGGAATGTTTGCCCAGGTACGCATCATCGACGCCTTCGATTACGACCTGGTGGGAGAATATATACAGGAGGAAAACTTATGAATCTGCCTAACAAACTGACTCTGGGAAGGATCTTCGCCATCCCGGTGTTCATCGTGCTCCTGCTGATGGGGTACCGGGTGATCGCCACCGTGATCTTCATCGCGGCAGCTTTCACCGATATGCTGGACGGGAAGATCGCCCGGAAATAC
>CACXCQ010000198.1 GCA_902766185.1 uncultured Eubacteriales bacterium | reverse complement strand
CGCCTGGAGAGGGGAGTCCGAGGAAGAGTATACCCGGCATCTTTCGAAGGTGCTGGAGGGAGGCCCGCAGGTCATCGTGGATGACGGTGGGGACCTGATCACCATGATGCACACGGTTTACCGGGATCTGATCCCCGGCGTGATCGGCGGATGCGAGGAGACCACCACGGGCATCCACCGGCTGAAGGCTATGGACGCGGCGGGAGAGCTGAAGATCCCCATGATGCTGGTGAACAACGCCCAGTGCAAGTACCTGTTCGATAACCGCTATGGAACGGGGCAGTCGGTCTGGAACGGGATCAACCGGACGACCAACCTCATCGTCGCGGGCAAGAAGGTCGTGGTGGCCGGATACGGCTGGTGCGGCAAGGGCGTAGCCATGCGGGCCAAGGGCCTGGGAGCCCGGGTCTATGTGACGGAGATCGATCCCATCAAAGCCATCGAGGCGATCATGGACGGTTTTGAAGTACTGCCCATGGAGGAGGCCGCGGAGATCGGCGATTTCTTTGTGACTGTCACCGGATGCAAGGATGTCATCACGCCGGAGCATATCCTCCGGATGAAGGACGGCGTCATCATCTGCAATGCCGGGCATTTCAATGTTGAGATCGACATGGAGGGTCTGGCGAAGATCGCGGAGAAGACGGAGCTGCGGCGGGACAGCATTATGGGCTACTACCTGCCCAACGGCAGGTCGGTCAACGTGCTGGCGGAAGGCAGACTCGTCAATCTGGCGGCGGGAGACGGACACCCGGCGGAGATCATGGACATGAGCTTTTCGATCCAGGCGCTGTGCGTCAGGTATTTGGCGGACCACAAGGACGAGAAGCTGCCCATGCTGAACTACGTTCCGGCGGAGATCGACCGGGAGGTGGCGGAGAGAAAGCTTCGTTTCCTGGGCGTGTCCTTCGATCATCTGACGAAGGAACAGCAGGAGTACATCGATAGCTGGAACTTCTGAGTTATTCAGGTTTAGAGGGTCAGAGTAAAGAAGGGAAGTGTCGAAATGAAAAAGAAAACCATACTGTCTTACGTGATCGCGGCTGCCCTGCTTTTGGGGATGGCGGTTCTGTTCGGCGCGTGCGGATCTTCGGAAAGCGAAGCGCCGCAGTGGCCGGCCATGGATCAGATCACTTCCGTTGCTGCTTCGGACATCAGCTCCATTAAGTACCTGCGGTCGACCGAGGGCGGCGTGGAAGGCGACACCGTCACCGACGCCACGCAGATCGAGGACATTTATCTGCGGCTCAAGGAGGTAGCCATCACCGGTGAGTCGGAAATGGCAGTGGATGACGACGGCCTCAGCCTCGGGGTCACTGTCGGGGACGAGACCATCGGGTTCGCCTTCGAAGGGGATATCCTGGTTTTGGACGGCGGAAAAAGATACGAGGTGGAGAACCTCTCGTCTCTGAAGGGTTACATCGACGGGCTGGTCGCGAAGAAGGCTGCTGAAGACGCGAAGAGGCGCCCCACGGAAAAGCCGGATAAGGAATCTTCCGACGAGGCGTACGACATCGAAAAGGGCGCGTCGAAGCGGGCCTCGGAAAGCGGCGACATTGTGTACATCTACTTCAACGATTTCATGATGATCATGCCGAACAACGACAAGTACAGCTATGAGGCTTCCGGCGACTCGGTCACCTTCTCGCTTTGGTCGGCGCAGCAGGAGGGGTACGGCGGCAACCTGGTGACCATCAAGGCGTATGATATGGACGACGATTCCTATAAGGATCTGCCGAGCTATCACGTTGCCGGAGTCGGCAAGAACGTGAACAAGCGCTTCATCGCCATTTACCCGACGGACGTTCAGTGGAACACGGAGGACGCGACCCAGACAGCGGATTACAAAGATCTGAGCACGTATCTGGAGAAGATCGGTGAAGGCGCGGTCAACAGCCCGCTGAAGACGGCGGACAGCTCGGACGAAGAGTAGTTATGCGAGAACAGACTAAGCCTATGAGCATCAAGCATCCCTTCGGCCCCCTGTACAGCGCGCACAGCAGGGTGCTGATCCTGGGGTCATTTCCCTCGGTCAAATCCAGAGAGCAGGCATTCTTTTACGGGCATCCGCAGAACCGGTTCTGGGGAGTGCTCGCGGCTGTCTTCAGCCAGGAGAAGCCACAGACCATCGAGGAGAAGAAGGCTTTGATCATCGACAATGACCTGGCTCTGTGGGACTCCATCGCCAGCTGCGAGATCGTCGGGTCGTCCGACGCCAGCATCAGAAATGTACGGGCCAATGACCTCAGCGTGATCCTGCAGGGAAGCAGGGTCGAGCGGATATTCTGCAACGGGCGGAAGTCCTTCGAGCTCTACACAAAGTACATCCAGCCATCGACGGGCATCGAAGCAGTCTGCCTGCCATCCACCAGCCCGGCCAACGCCCGGTGGACCATGGACAGGCTTGTGGAAGCGTGGAGTGTAGTGCGCGCGTGAGCTGCGCGGGCGGAGTGAGCCGAACGGGCCCGGTCGGACAAAACAAGTGATGCACCGGGTGGCGGTTTTGTGGTATGATAATGCAAAGCACTAAAGCGTGCGCAGAGAGTTAACGCGGAGGGATGAGGATATGAAAACATTGATCGTCTATTATTCCCAGGGAGGGAATACGGAGTACGCTGCGGAGAAGGTGGCGGAAAGGATCGGTGCGGATACGCTCCGGCTCGTTCCGGTAAAGGCCTATCGGGACAAGGGCTTCGCCAAATTCGTTTGGGGAGGCAGGGCTGTGCTGATGGCGGATAAACCGAAGCTGGAGAAGTACCGGGTGAATCTTTCCCGGTATGACCGCATCGTGATCGGGTTTCCGGTGTGGGCATCGAGTTTTGCACCGCCGATCAGGACCTTCGTTGCGGATCACAAGAAGGAGATCGCGGCAATGGACGTGGCTGCCTTTGCGTGTCAGGGCGGAAGAGGCGCGGAGAAAGCCTTCGCGAAACTGAGGAAACTGATTGGGATCGAGGACTTTGAAGCGGAGGGCATATTCATCGAGCCGAAGACGCGGCAGTCGGATAAGACGGATAAGCGCATCCAGACCTTCGCCGACGAACTGGCGGATAATGACGAGATCATGGAGATGGTGAAGGAAGAAGAGCTGGAGGAAGCCCTGACGGAGAAGCTCGGGGAAGTCCTCGGCGTGGATCTGGCAGCAGGGATCGAGAAGGCCGCGGAGGCGATAAGCAAGCTGAAGGACGGCGGCGCACGGGATTATTTCAGCCACTGGAATTACCGGAAGCACGCCAAGTTCTGCACGGCCGTGTACCTTACGCTGTTTACGCTTGACATGACGGTCTCGTACTTCATCTGCAAGAAGGTGCTGGACCGGG
>CACXCQ010000197.1 GCA_902766185.1 uncultured Eubacteriales bacterium | reverse complement strand
GCGTACTCATCCGCCTTGCGCAGGATGATCTCTTCCATTTCCACAAGCTCTGCGATGATCTGCCTGATCTCCCGCTTCAGGTACAGGCGTCCGTCCACCTGACACTGGTCGTTTCTGGATCTGGCGGTATGCAGCTTCTTGCCCGCGTCCCCGATCTCCTGGATGAGCCGGGCTTCGATGCCCATGTGGATATCCTCATCCTCCACCGTGAACACGATCTCGCCGGAAGCGATCTTCTCCCGGATGTTCTCCAGGCCCGCGATGATCTGATCCCTCTCCTCTTCGGAAACGATGCCGCAGCTTGCCAGCATGGTCACGTGGGCGATGCTCCCGTCGATGTCTTCGTTATACATTCTCTGATCGAATCCGATGGAGGCGTTGAACTCCTTCACCATCTGATCCATGTCTTTCTCAAATCTGCCGTCCCAGAGCGCCATTCACTATTCCTCCTGCTGCGTCTATGCCAGCCTTTGCGCGGGTGGCTTACCAGCCTTTGCGCGATTAGATGCTGATCTTGCTTGTGTTCTTCCAGATGCCCATCTTCTCTGCATCCTGGATCAGTTCCTCCCGGAAATCCGGGTGGGCGATGTTGATGAGCAGCTCCGCTCTCTCCCAGGTGTTCTTGCCCTTGAGGTTGGCGATGCCGTACTCGGTGACCACGAAGTTCGTGGCGGTTCGCGGAGTGGTGACGATACTGCCCTCAGTGAGCATAGGCTTGATCAGCGACTCTCTGGTGCCATCCTTCTTCGTTCTCGTGGAAGGTGTGCAGAGGAAGCTCTTGCCGCCCTTGGACGCGTATGCTCCCAGAACGAAGTCCAGCTGTCCGCCGGTACCGCTGACCTGCTGTGCTCCCGCCGACTCAGAGCAGACCTGTCCATAGAGGTCCACCTGAATGCAGCTGTTGATGGAGATGAAGTTGTCGATCTTAGCAACGGTCGCGATGTTGTTCACGTAGTCCACCGGGGCGCTGCAGCAGATGGGATTGTCATTGATGAAATCGTAGAGCCGCTGGCTGCCGCCGGCAAAGGTGTAGACCGCTTTGCCCGTGTCCACCGGCTTGTTTCCGGTGAGCTTTCCGGCGTCGAACAGATCCACATAGGCGTCCACGAACATCTCGGTGTGGGCGTTGATGTTACGCACATCGGAGTCCGCCAGCATGCTGCCGATGCAGCCCGGCAGAGCGCCGATTCCCAGCTGCAGTGTGCTGTGGGACTGGATCTGAGAAACAACGTATTCCGCGATGTACTTGTCCACCTTCGTGGGGGGCTTGTTGATCAGCTCGTCCATGGGGGAATTGGATCCTTCCACCACATAGTCGATGCCGTAAAGATTCAGCTGGGTCTGGTGGCCATGAGCGATGGGCATGTTCTCATTGACTTCAACAATCACCTTCTTGGCGCTCTTGATGACGCCCCAGATGTCCGCTACCTGCGGCCCGATATTGAAGTTGCCGTGCTCGTCCATGGGCGCCACCTGGAAGAAGGCGATGTCCACGCCGCTGTTGTTATGCTGCCAGTAGACCGGCAGTTCGTTGAACATCATGGGCATGTACCAGCAGCGTCCGTTCTTGCTCATTTCCCGGTCGAAGGAGCTGAAGTGGGCCGAGGAGAACCGCACCTGATCGTTGCTGTCCGTAGCCAGGTAGGTCTCAAATGGCGTGCTTCTCACTCCCACGGTGCTGATGATCTCCACATTCCACAACTCGTCGGCCCTCTTGGCCAGAGCCTTATCGATGTCCTTTACGGTGCCCAGTCCCAGTCCGAAGTGGATCCGGCTGTTGTTGTGGACCATTTCGGCGGCTTCGTCCGCCGTGATAAGTTTTTCTTTGTATCTCTCCGCGAGCTGTGATGTTTTATACATTTTAAAAACCTCCGTTGCCGATCTTCAAGGCAACCTGTTCCTCCGGTGATGCGCCGTGCAGCCGCAAGAAAAAGAGACTGACACCGCAAATGTTTGATACCATTTTAACACGGTACCGTCAAAAGTAAATAGAAATCTGTTATTTATTTAACAAGTCCTGCCACGAGGGATCCTTCGTCCGGTCTTCCTCCGGCAATCCCGCCTCGATCCCGCTCTCGAGAAGCTTGATCAGCTCCAGCGCCGTTTGAAAATTCGCGGTCCTGTCCTCGTCCACCCAGGTGACGGAACCCTGCCAGGTACTGTTCTGCCTTTGCTGGACGCGAATGATGAATGTCCCTATATCCCCATGCTTTGTCAGCAGTTCCTTGTCCGACATGACTCTTTCCTTTCCCGGAGCCTGTCCCCCGGTCCTTTTTTCTTTGCGCACAAAAAATCCGCGCTCCCGCTCGCTGGTTCTGGGATACTGCAGCTCATCGAACAGCCCGCTCAGCGCACGGACGAGCGCTCCGAAGGAATTGACCTCCTGCCCGTCCCTGCGGTATCCGTGATAGATCCTGCCCCGGAAGAGTCCGCCGCCCTGCGCTTCATCCACGCAGAGGACCGTCCCGCCGGGGGTCCCGATATATGCTTCCTGTCTGCTCATAACTACTTCCCATCTACGCTGTTCACATGGTACATGATCCCGGTCCGCTGCCCTTCCGTCTTAAAGTGGCTGTCGATCCGTTTCTGCACGATGGCACAGTCTTCTCTGGTGGTGTTGATCAGGAGCACCAGGTACTGGCTCTTGCTGTACCTGCACACCACATCGCTGTGACGGACGGAGATCCGGATGGCCTCTCCCAGCCTTTCGGAAAGCCGTTCCAGCACTGCGCCTTCCTTCATGTGGTGACCCTTGCCGTTGACGATGGTGCACAGCATCAGATAAACGGACTGTCCGCTCCGGCCGATCATCCGCTCGAACATCCGGTAGATTCCCTGGAACACCGGCAGGCTACAGAGGAATCCGCCTCCTTCCCGCTCCTCCTTCGGGGCGGTCAGCACCGCCTGGATATCATCCAGCATGCCGTAATGGTTTTCCATCCGGGAGGCGATCTGTTCCATCGCGTTCATTTCCGCAAAGGCAGGCCGGATCCCCAGTTCCTCCAGGTAGTGGTCCGCCGTCTGCTCGTACAGCTCACTGGCTTCATCGAACCGATCCATGCCCAGAAGGGCTTCCATAGTGACGGCTTCCCAGTCGGATAAAGGCTGGACCTTCGACGCGTGCTCTCCCAGCTTTTGCATGGTCTCGAAATCGCCCTGCTCCCGGCAGAAGGCGACTGCCTCCTCCATGCTCCGGCAGAACAGCTCCCGGTACCGCCTCTGTTCCTGCAGCGCCCAAAGGCTGGTGGTCTGGTGCGGCAGGAATTCACCCAGATAGAGGAAGCAGGCCTGTCGATAGAGGTCTGCCTTTTCCCCGGTGTCTTCTGCCTGATCTGCCTTGATGACCGTTTCTTCGAACTGCCGGACGTCCTCTTCGATGGGAATGTCCTCCGTCCAGCGGTAAATGCCGCCGCTGAAGACGATGTGCTCCGTTCCGGGGAGACCTGATTTCTCCAGCTTCTTTCTGGCGTTGTAGATCACGCTTCGAAGCATGTGGTTCCGGTCGACCGACTGACTGTCCGAAAAAAGCATCTCCTCCAGGTTTTCCCGGGGGACGCCGTCTTCGCTGTAATGGAGGAGTATCTCCATCAGTCTGGCGAACTGGGAGTCCCGGCCGCCTGCACTGATCTTCTCTCCCTGCCAGAAGACGCTGAATCCCCCCAGCGTTCTGACCGATAAGATGTCTCGATTCTTCATTCTCAGATGTTCTCCTTATTCTTTCGGGCCCTTCGTCCGGCCCTGGTTTTGCACCATCAGTAGATGACTACCTTGGTGCCTCTGGGAATGTTCCGATAGATCCACTTGGCGTTGGCGAGAGCCAGGCGGATGCAGCCGTGGGACGCGCTGATCCCGAGCCGGCCGTCCACGACGTTCCGCGGGGACGATGAGCGATCGTAGATGATGCTGTGGAAGAGATAGTTCCCGCAGAACTGGGTGTAGTACCAGCAGCGCTGTGCTGTTCCTGTGTTGAAGTAGAGTCCCTTGGCGCCGATGCTGAAGGTACCTCTGACGGTTGGCGTGGACGGTGCGCCGATGGTGCAGGAATAGGTATGGATCCTGCTCCAGCGGTTCTTTCCGCCACGGTAGATCCGCACCTTGTGCTCGGAGAGCTTCACCACCATCAGGTACCTGGTGCTGCTGGTGTAGGACTGGAATTTCTTGTCCACGTCGTCACCGATGCGCCGGGTAAGGATACCGGTTCTGGATGAAAAGGCATACCAGACGCCCTTGATCTTCTTCTGTCCAGTGGCCACGCGTCCCTTGCCCAGGCTGTAGCGTTTCTTCTTGTCGCTGCCCTTGAACCAGCCGGTCTTCATGACCGCCCTGCCGCTGTCACGGAAATAGTAGAGCTTGCCCTTGTAGGCGATGGCGCCCACCTTCATGATCCCCTTCGAAGAGAAATAGTACCGGTATCCGTCGATGGTCTTCAGGCCGGTGGCCATCTGTCCCAGATTCGCGTCGTTCTCACGGAAATAGTACTTGTTGCCGGAGAGCTTCTTCCATCCGGTGGTCATGATGCCGGTCTTCTTGTTGAAGTACCATTTCTTCCCGTTCTCCTTCAGCCAGCCCGTCTTCATGCAGGCCGTGCCGTCGGCCTGGGAGATGAAGTAGTACCGGTCAGCGCCGAAGGTCTTCCAGCCTGCGCGGGTCCACATGGCTCCGGGGGCCTTGGCCGCTCCGTCGAAGTAGTATCGCTTATCACCGATGTTGACCGCACCGGTGATCATCACGCCGGTGTTGTCGAAGAAGTGATAGTGGCCTTCGATGAACTTCAGCCCGGTCACCGGCACTCCGTTCTCGTAGTAGAAAACGTGTCCTTCGGCATCCGTCACCCAGCCTTCGGTCTGTTCCTCCGGGGTCTGCGGGTCCGTAGCTGCTTCGGGCTCCTCCGCAGCCTGAAGGGCAGGTTCCGGCTCCGGTTCCTGGGTAGCAAGGGCTGGCGCGGTCTCGGCATCCGGTGCTTGCGCCGGCTGAGCCGGCGGCGCGGTCTGGATCGGATCCTCTGTCTGCGCCGGTTCTGCGGCCGGGGCTTCCGGCTCCGTTTGAGACGCCGATTCAGGTGATCCGGCGGCGTTCACTTCGCCGGCGAAAACTCCCGCGGGCATAATCAAAGCGCAGGTCAGAATGATCGTCGTGATCCACAGTATTGTCTTTTTCTTCGCAGTCATCTTTTTCATGTGTGTAGTATACCATCCTTTGCCGCCCGCATGGGGAAAAGCTGACGAAAAACAGGAGAAAAAAAGAGTAAAAAAATAGGACAACGGCCGCTCACATTTCCCTGCATCTTGCGGCCGTCATCCTTCATTCGGTTCTTTAAGCACTCTTGGTGGTCTCACCTCTTTCTTACGAACTTTCCCTCCATCGTTTTCCTGAGACTCGCTGCTCCGTTCTCCCGCTTCTCTCTCTTCTGAGTTCTTCTCCTGTCTCGGCACTTCTTCCGCCTTCCAGGCTTCCTGCAGGTTTCTCCGGTCCTGAGCCACTCCGTCTCCTGTCAGTTCCGTTCTTTATTTTTTTTACCTAAGATCCGGGCCTCCCCTTCCTCTTTGGTGGCTTTAGTATAGCAAAACGCCAAAGTCATTGCAAGAGTTTTTTGAAAATTATTATTTTTTTCTTTTTTGCTGGTTTTCTGCTGTTTATCTCTTCACATTCCGCAAATCTGTGGTACAATAGTTCACGATCCGTTCCATTAGCTCAGCTGGGAGAGCGATTGGGTCACAACCAATAGGTCGGCGGTTCGAGCCCGTCATGGAACACCAATAAAAAAGAGCTGTTGCGTCAGGCAACAGCTTTTTTCTTTTGCGTTGATCCCCGGAAACGGCAGACCTGCCTTTGCATCGTCCGCCTACAGATCGTCCCGGTTCACGGAGCAGCTCATGCAGCCCGGGCCGCCTCTGCCCCTGGAAAGCTCCGCGCTGGGGATGGTGATGACCTCCAGGTCGTTGCTCTCGAGAACGGTGTTGGTGATGTAGTTCCGGTCGTAGGTGATGATCTTGCCGGGCTCGAGGCAGAGGGTGTTCGTTCCATCGTTCCACTGCTCCCGCTGAGCCGCCATGGAATCGTTGCCGCCCACATGGATCAGCTTCACCGCCGGCACTCCCAGCAGCTTCTTCAGCATTTCCGCCATGCTGTCGGTGATGGTGGAGAACTGCACTTCCCCGTCCCGATCCAGGAAGATCTCATAGATCCCGACCGCGTCCAGGATCTCGCTGTGGATCGTGAACTTGTCGTAGTCCACCATGGTGAACACCGTGTCCAGATGCATGAACGCGCGGCGCTTGGGGATGTCGAAAACGATGATCCTGTCGAACCCGGATTCGCCCAGCAGATTTCTGGCCAGCGTCTGGATGCCCAGCGCAGTCGTTCTCTGGGAAAGTCCGATGATCAGTGTGTGGTCGTTCAGGATCATGATGTCGCCGCCCTCCAGGGACTCCACGTCATCGTACCCGTACCACCGGGGCGTTCCTTCCGGCGCAAAATCAGGATCGTACTTCACGATGTAATCCATCAGCAGGGATTCTCTTCTGCGGGCGCGCATCCGCATATGGTTGACGCAGACGCCGTTGCCGACGCAGGCCGCCGGGTCCTTGCTGAAATAAAGGTTCGGCATGGGGTGCAGATAATACAGGTCCGACGCGTAGATATAGTCGGCCAGCGTCACCCGTTTCGGCTTGGGGACCTCCGACCGCTTCACTCCGGCAATACAGGTCTCCACCAGATCCGCCGGCTCCTTCGCCGACAGGTACTCCGTGAGGATCTCCCTCAGCTCGCCTCCTCTGATGGTGCTGCGATCCAGAAAATCAGCGATAAATTCCTCCTTCGCGCCCGGAACCGCCAGGGCTTTTGCCGTCTCCTCCGTATAGAAGCAGACCTCCACGCCGTTCGCCTCCAGCACCTGCACGTATTTGTCGTGCTCCTTTTTCGCCGCCACGAGGTATGGAATATCGTCAAAAAGCATGGCCTCCAGATTATCCGGCACGATTCCTTCGACCTCTCTGTCGATCCGATGCATCAGCACCTTGTTCAGCCTGCCGATATCCGAGTAATTGTGGATTCCTTTTGCCATAAGCAGCACCTCCCCTATTATTGCCGGGCCGCAGATCTGCGCCCCGAATTTTATCGATTATTCAGATATATCATAACATACGAATGTACTGCATGATTATTTGTTTTCCTGCATGCGCAAAGGCAGGTCCCACCGCCTTCCTAAGGCCCCCGAACTCATTTGTGAAAATATTTCTTCCGGAACGAAAAAAAAGGTTGAAATGCCCCCCTTGTTCGTGCTATACTACCTTTTGTCAGTCAGACAAAAACATATCGAGCACCATTAGCTCAGCTGGCAGAGCACCTGACTCTTAATCAGGGTGTCCAGGGTTCGAACCCCTGATGGTGTACCAAAACAAACAGACGCGCAAGCGTCTGTTTTGTTTTGGGACGCCAGAAGGGGTGAGAACCCGAAAGGGCCCGACAGTCCGGTGGACTGTCGGGGTCCGAGCACGGCCGAGCCGCGCGCAGGACGGCGGAT
>CACXCQ010000196.1 GCA_902766185.1 uncultured Eubacteriales bacterium | reverse complement strand
GAGGAAAAGCTGGTGGAGGGCAGGGAGTATCTGCTGAAGATCGGCACCCAGAGGGCATCGGCTACCGTGATCCGGATCAAGTGCCGGGTGGATGTGAATACCGGAGACCTTCTGCCGGCCAGAGACATCGGCCAGAATGAGATCGCCCAGTGCGATCTGGCCGTTTCCCGATCCGTCGTTTTCGACCGGTTCGACCGTCACCACAGCATGGGAGAATTCATTCTCATCGATCGGCTGACGCATATGACCTGCGCCTGTGGAACGGTGCTCCATCCTCTGCGGAGAGCGGAGAATCTGGTGTGGCAGGAACTGGACATCACCAGGGACATCCGGGCGGAAGCCCTTCATCAGAGACCTAAGACCATCTGGTTCACCGGGCTTTCCGGCGCGGGAAAATCGACGCTGGCAAACGCCGTCGAAAAGGAACTGGTGAAGCAGGGGAAGCACACCATGCTTCTCGATGGCGACAACATTCGCATGGGGATCAACAACAACCTGGGCTTCACGGAAAAGGACCGGATCGAGAACATCCGCAGGATCGGGGAGGTAGCGAAGCTGATGAACGACGCGGGGCTGATCACTCTGGCGGCGCTGATCTCGCCTTACCGCAGCGACCGCAGGCGGGTGCGCAGGATCATCGGTGAAGAGGATTTCATCGAGGTGTATGTCAGCACGCCTCTGGAGGAATGCCGGCGGCGGGATCCCAAGGGGCTGTACGAGAAGGCTCTGCGCGGGGATATCCCGAACTTTACTGGGGTGGGGAGCCCTTATGAGCCTCCCGAACATCCCCAGATCGTTATCGACACCAGCGAATACAGTCCGGAGGAAGCTCTGGAGAAGCTGATGGAAGAGCTGAAGAAATATCTGTAGAGGTAAAGGAAGATGAGGAGAACGGGTGATCGGATCAGATGGGCGGCCTGCCTTTGCGCGGCTGTATTCGCCCTGGGCCTGTTCGTCTCATGCGGGGGCGCCTCCAATGTGGAGGACGATGGGAGCATCAGGATCACCAATGTGTCCTATGACCCCACCAGGGAGCTCTATGCCGACTATAACGCGTGGTTCTCCGAAGCCTACGGGAAGGAGACGGGGAAGCGGGTGAAGGTTGTCCAGTCCCACGGAGGATCCGGCAGCCAGGCCAGATCCGTGGTGGAGGGCAGCGACGCCGATGTGGTGACACTGGCTCTGGCCCATGACATCATGCTGATCCAGCAGAACGGACTCATCGACCAGGACTGGATGGAGCGGTTCCCGCGGCAGTCTTCCCCTTACACATCGGTCATCGTCTTCCTGGTGCGCAGCGGAAACGAAAAGAACATCACCGGATGGGACGACCTGATCCGGGACGGGGTGGACATCATCACTCCGGACCCCAAGTCCAGCGGCGCGGCCTGCTGGAACTTCCTGGCGGCCTGGCACTACGCCTCGGAAAAATACGGCGGGGATGAGCGGAAGATCCGCCGCTTCATGAAGAAGCTCTACGACAATGTTTCCGTCATGGATTCGGGAGCGAGAGGCTCCACCACCACCTTCGTGGAGAACGGGCAGGGGGACGTGATGGTCTCCTGGGAGAACGAAGCCCTGCAGACGGTTTCCGAGTACCCGGGGGAATACGAGATCGTCTGCCCGGCGAGCAGCATTCTGGCTCAGCCCAGCGTAGCCGTGGTGGACGACAATGCCAGACGAAACGGAACAGAGGAGGTGGCCCGGGATTATCTGGCTTATCTGTACACGAAAGAGGCCCAGCGGATCATCGGAGAGCATGGCTACCGGCCTTCGGACGAAGATATCCTGAAGGAATTCAGCGGCACATTCGATCTGGACATGAAGCTTTGCAGCATCGATGACTTCGGGGGATGGGAAAAAGCGTACGAATCTTATTTTGCCGACGGCGGCGTATTCGACGAGATCATGGAACAGTAACCGGACAACAGGTGAGGATCGTCACGGATGAAGAACAGAAGCGCGCGTAACCACAGCATTATTCCCGGATTCCCACTGACCCTGGGGATCACTGTTTCGATGCTGTCTCTGTTCATTCTGATCCCGCTGGCATCCATTCTCGTCTTCTCTCTGCGGCTCAGTCCCGGGGAATTCCTTCAGGTGATCCTGGAGCAGAACGTGTTCAACGCCCTGGTGACCAGCATGCTGTGCGCCCTTGGGGCGGCCCTCGCGAACTGCCTGTTCGGCCTGATCCTGGCCTGGGTGCTGACCCGGTACAGTTTCCCGGGAAGGCGGATCCTGGACGGGTTGATCGAGCTTCCCTTCGCTCTTCCTACGGCGGTGGCCGGAATCACTCTGAGTAAGATGTACGCGGTGACGGGGGAACTTGGCGGCCCGCTGGCAAAGCTGGGCATCCACGTCTCCTATACCCATCTCGGGATCCTGGTGGCCATGGTGTTCGTGGGGATCCCCTTCGTGGTGCGGACGGTGCAGCCGGTGCTGCAAAAGCTGGATCCCTCCTGCGAGGAGGCGGCTCTGGTGCTGGGAGCGGGACGAGGACTGACCTTTCGCCGGGTGATCCTGCCGGAACTGCGTCCTGCGCTGCTCACCGGGTTCGGCCTGGCCTTTGCCAGAGGCCTTGGGGAATACGGCAGCGTGATCTATATCTCCGGAAACAGCGCGAAGAACAAGACCCAGGTGCTCTCTTATGTGATCATGCAGAAGCTGAACTATCTGGACTACGCCGGGGCGGCAGCCATTGCGCTGCTCATGCTGGTGATCTCCTTTGTCATTCTGCTGATCATCAACATCGCGGCGGCCTACCAGTGGAAAAGGGTCGGAAACAGCGGGGAGTCCGGCGCCGATATACGGCGTCAGCGGATCCGCAGCGGAAGGGAAGGAGGCCTTGTGGCCATCTCCATCTCCATCGCCTTCGCTTTTTTCATGCTGATCATGCCGCTGTTTTCCGTCATCCGCAACGCGCTTTCCCGGGGCGCCGCGTTTTACCTTTCGGCGCTGCAGACGGATGAGGTGGGAAGCGCCATCGGCGTGACCCTGATGGCCATGACGGCGGCCCTTCTGGTGACGACGTTCTTCGGACTGGCGGCGGCCTGGACCCTGACACGGTTCACGTTCCGGGGCAGGCAGGCTCTCGGGGCGATGATCGATATTCCCTTCTCCGTATCTCCGGTCATCGCCGGGCTGTCGTACATCATGACCTTCGGAAGACTCGGCTGGGCCTGGCCCGCCTTGGACGGACTCAACGATCTGTTCGGCACGGACATACGGATCGTCTTCGCTCTTCCCGGCGTGGCTCTGGCCACGATATTCGTCACCTTTCCCTTCGTCTGCCGTGAGCTGATCCCTGCCCTGAACGCCGTGGGAACGGGAGAGGAGGAGGCGGCGGCCATGATGGGCGCGTCCGGCATGACGATCTTCCGGCGGGTGACCTTCCCCCATATCCGGTGGCCGCTGATCTACGGCATGATCCTCTGCGCCGCCAGGGCGGCAGGGGAATTCGGCGCGGTGAACGCCCTGTCCAGGATCAGAGGCGAGACCTTCACCCTGACCCAGGAGATCGACGCGCTGTACATGGACGGCAGCGCAAACTCCATCACAGCAGCCTTCGCGGTGTCATCGCTTCTTGTCCTGCTGGCGGTGGTGATGCTGATCCTGCGAAACTTTTTCGAGTACAGGGAGATGAGGAAATGAGAAAGGAGGATCCGGGATGTATCTGGAACTGAAGAACGTCAGCAAGCGTTTTGCCGATGCAAAGGCAGGAGAGCCCGATGCGGTATCACGCGTGGATCTGGGGGTCGCTCAGGGCGAGCTCATGGCTCTCCTTGGTCCCAGCGGAAGCGGGAAGACCACGCTCCTTCGGCTGATCGCCGGCCTGGACGCGCCAACGGAAGGCAGGATCTATATCGACGGAAACTGCGTCAACGACCTTTCTCCATCCCAGCGAAAGGTCGGCTTCGTGTTTCAGCACTACGCGCTGTTCCGTTATATGACGGTGGCGGAGAACATCGCCTTCGGCCTGGATGTGCAGAAACAGCCAAAGGCGAAGACCGCCAGACGGGTGAAGGAGCTGCTCTCCCTGATCGGTATGGCGGGTCTTGGGGACCGGTACCCGAATCAACTCTCCGGCGGGCAGCGTCAGCGGGTGGCTTTTGCCAGGGCGCTGGCCACGAACCCTTCACTCCTGCTTTTGGATGAACCCTTCGCCGCAGTGGATGCCAAAGTGAGAAAAGAACTGCGCAGCTGGCTTCGGGACATGATCCGGGAGGTGGGGGTCACCAGCATTTTCGTGACCCACGATCAGGAGGAAGCCGTGGATGTGGCCGACCGCATCGCCATTCTGCGGGAGGGGCGGCTCGAGCAGAGCGGAACGCCCTACGACATCTACATGGACCCGCAGACACCTTTTGCCGCCTCCTTCATGGGGGATCCCATCATTCTGGAGGGGCTGAAGGGATTCCGCGGCTTTCCGGATATCCGCGACGACCAGAGGGTGATGGTTCGCCCGGAGAACGTGGAGACCTTCCGGG